>JAJRQE010000325.1 GCA_024280415.1 Spirochaetota bacterium
ATTGTAATCAATATCCGTACCGGTAAAAATAATATCCCCACCGGAACCCTGCAGGATTACAGCATTGGTATCATTTACCACTACAAGATTACCACTGTTTGTTACAGTACTGCCTGTATTTACATTCAGAGTGGTAATTCCTACACTTCCATCCAGATTCAGAGTCGAAGGAGTAAGATCTATAGTAATACTGTCTGTAGTTATATTCTGATTCCCTATAGTGACACCTGAACCATTTATAAGACTTAGCACTCCAAGATCATATCCGCTTGCTGCTATAGTCTGTGAGGCTCCTGTGTCGAACACTACTGTTCCTGCTTTGGTAAAAGTGCCGCCGCTTATTGTAAAAACAGAGGCGGCTCCATCCATAGTAAGACTACCTGTACCCTTGGTATAGGTTCCTGTACTTAGAGTAAAATTACCACTGACAGTTACATTTCCTCCACCCTCGGTAAATGTTCCTCCGGAAACAGACAGATCCGTTACAACACTAATATTCAATAGGTTTCCATCAAAGTTACCTGCGGAACTGGAAAGGTTATTACCAACAGAGAGATCGTTTGTTATGAGCTGAAGAGTACCTGCTCCTGTATGACTTATATCATAAAATATATTACCAACACCTGTACCTCCGGAATTAAGGGTCTGAGCCACAGCTCCGTCGAAGACAACAAGCCCTGCCTGAGCCGTAAAGGTATCGCTGTTGCTCCAGTTTCCACCGACATTTAGCTGATAATTATTCGCTGCGTCTACATCCAGGGTTCCTGCTGTTATAGTCAGATTATTATTCATAGCTGTTGCAGCACTTAAGGTAAAAATCTGCCCCGCACTGTTAACTTCAAAATCATAAAAACCTGTCAGTAATACCGTTCCTCCTGCAGTTCCATTGTAGAGAACAAGTCCTGTATCGACATCCATTGTAGTAATACTCTGGGTACCCTGACTTCCGTCCAGTTCCAGAACACCGTTATTAACAAGAGTTCCAACACTAAAATTCAGACCATTCATGTCAACTGTATCTGTTGCAGCACTTATCGTTAGTGTACCTGCTGCAGTAAATGTATTATTAAGTACCGAAAGAGCTGTTCCTCCACTCTTTGTTAGATCATTAAAACTACTTCCTCCAGGATCCACACTCTGTGCCCCTGTACCATCGAAAACAACAAGCCCTGCCTGGGAGATAAAGGTATCGCTGTTACTCCAGTTTCCACCTACATTTATCTGATAGCTATTCGTTACATCTACATCCAGTATTCCCGCTGTTATAGTCAGATTATTGTTTACATCTACTGCACTTACCAATGTTACGGTATTCGTACTGTTTACCGTAAGATCATAGAAAGACCCGTTTGCAACTGGACTGTTCAGACTCTGTGCAGCTGTTCCGTCTAACACAATAAGTCCCGCCTGGGCTGTAAAGGTTCCGCTGTTGCTCCAGTTACCTGCGCTGTTTGCCTGAAAATTTCCTGCACTTACATCCAGGGTAGTTGATGCATCAATTGTTACATCGTCAAAATCACCTGCATCTGCCAGGGTTAAAACGGTTCCAGCTGTAGAAACCTGAATATTCCCAAAATCATTTCCGGCACTTGTAAGAGTCTGTGCAGCTCCACCGTTAAAAATAAAAATACCACTGCCTTTGGTAAATATACCGCCGGAAGTCACAGTTACGTCGCTCTGTACTGTTATGTTTCCTGTACTGCCAGTAAGGGTTCCTGTGGCACCAACAGCAGTAACTCCGGTAACGGTTAGATTGAATCCATTCGTATCCAGTGAACCGTCAATGGAAAGACTGTCACATGTTAAGTCATCCAGAAGTGTAACTGTATTACCTGCTGTAACTGTTACAACACCAAGATTGGTGGCATTACTGGTGAGATTGGTCGTACCTCCGAATTCAAGAATACCTGTATTTGTAAAAGTACCTGCAGATATGGTAAAATCTCCTGTTACAGTAAGAGTATCCCCACTCACGGTAATAGACGCTCCTGCTGCAGAGAGAGTCAGAGTACCAATAATGTAACTGGCATCAGTATCCGGATAATTTACGAGACCGCCGTTATCTACAATTACATTTTCACTGGCAGTATCGGGTACAAAATTAGGACTCCAATTCTGTGCAGTGCTCCAAACAGAAGAAGCACCACCATCATCCCATGTACGATTCTGGGCTGAAAGCATAGCAGACAAAACAAAAGATAAGAGCACGACAATAATTTTAAAACGAGTAGAGTTCATATATGGTACATAGTATAACGCATTTAGATTTTTTTTAAGTGTTTTTTATCTGTAATGTTAAGTTTAGATCATAACACGTGCTCAACTTGACTAAGTCAGCTTATCTTTATGACCTCTTTTTACCTCAGTAATAGGAATTTCCAGTAACGAAGCTATTTTCTCAGATGAAAGTCCTTTGCGTTTAAGACGTTCAACTGCACTATAAAGCCCCTGTTCTTTTCCCTGTCACGGCTTAAGCAATATTGCTGGCTTCATCTTTTATACGTTTTTCTCTTGCCTCATATATCTCAAGCATTTCATCACTGGATGTAAACTTTTTATAGGACTCATGTGCTTGCTCCATTATACTGTCATTCTTTATTAATACCTGCATCTCTTCCTCCTCACTCAAAAGACCCTCTTTTTTAAAAAAATATGCCCACTTCTCTAGCCGGTTTTTGAACGTTTTTATATTTCCCACATCCATTTTCGGCAGCTCAAAAAAATGTATTTGAAAGTCTTCACTTAAAACGTACTCAGGATTATCTTTTTCTGCAGCCAAAAAACAGCTGTGCGCCTTTTTTATATCATCAAAAATTATAAAATCAAGTATATTTATACATATCACCGGCATCAACTTTATGTAGTACTCACTTTCTTTAAGTTGGCTATGGTAATTTTTTGCCCAGTAATAGAGTGACCGTTTTACAAAAGAAGCATTTCCTATTACCTGTATTTCTACGTCAAAAACTCTGCCCTCTTTGTCTTCGGCTTTTATATCCAGAATACTTTCTTTATCATCTATCCCTTCTTTTAGATTAAAAGGATTAAGTATTGTAAGATCTACCACAGGCTCAAATTCGGAATCAAGAAGAATAGTGTTTATAAAATCGATAAGAATTGGCTTATTCTCTTCAAGACCCAGCAAAAAGCGAACAAACATATCTGATGTCGGATTCACTATCCTCTTCATATATTTATGTTACTAAATATTAACCTCAAGGGCAAGGTAGATTTCAATTTACCAGGCAAAAACACCTTTATTATACCTTAGGTTCTATAGGTTTTCAACAAAGAAAATAAGCAATCCTTAAAACCTTTTATATGTGTAAGGATGCATATCCGAGCAGTTATGGCTGCAGACCCGAACAATAGACGAAATCTATGACCAGGAAAGCGAAACTAACGACCAGCACAAAAACAAGATGATTTAATAGATATAGAAAAGTCTCCAGCAACATTTTCTACTGCCTTCGTAACAGAAAAAAGAGGGGGTAGCAGAGGAGCGGCTCGGCACTGCCGGCAGAGGGAACCGGAGCCGGAAGAAGGTGCCGAAACAGGCCCTCCGGAGCGAGGGGGAGACTTCCCCCAACATACAGCAAGAAACATTTAGAGTGGCATGGAACATTATACTATAAGAGATAGTCACTATACATAAATACCTGATCTAGCTTTTTAGGTAAAAACTGCAGCCCTAATTTCATTAACACCATTATTCAGAGCTTGAGATAGATTCAAAAACCTCTTCCATCCGTATCTCCAACGCCTCAAACAAGGAAGTCTTCAACACATCCTCACCTGCATAAACAATACCCCTGGTATACTTTCCATTTTCCCCCGGAATAAAAACAGTAAGTGTTCTATTGGCAGGATCCACAATCCAGTACTCCTTAACTCCAACTCTTTCATACAGAAAAAACTTTTCTTTCAGATCTTTGGAAGCTGTTGATGGCGAAAGAATTTCAATAATAAGATCCGGTGCACCGTTGGCGCCACGATCATCCAGTTTGGTTTCATCACAGAAAACGGATATATCCGGCTGAACAACTGTATCCACATCGTTATCTGTTTTAAACCCGCCAGGTAAACGTACATCAAATGGAGCTGCATACACATTGCAATTCTTATCTTTTAAATACTGTACAAAGACACCAGAAAAGTACATAGAAAGTTTTTGATGCTCACGTAACGGCGCAGGGCTCATATCATACGCTTCTCCATCAATAAGCTCCCACCTTTCCTCCTCATCAGTCCATGAAAGATAGTCCTTATACGTAAACATCTGATTTAGCTTTTTAGGTGATGACTGCATATAATACTCCAATTATAGTATTTTATAATAAGTGAAAATACCAATTTCCGTTAGCACTTCTCTAAATAAACTACTACTCTTCCCGTAACTTTTCAATATCCTATCTGGATAGGCTCGTGATATCAATAATATCTTCCACAGGATACCCCTTTTCCAAGCATTACCTTTGCATCATCAAGCTTAGCTTCCTGTTTACCTTCCTGTCTTAATTTCATTGCAGTTACTTCAATTCCTTTATAAATTCCCTGTTTTTATTAGATACACCATGATATTATGGAGGGAATTAAAACTTGCCGGTTTTTAGATCAATTACAACTTTTTAAGGAGATTTATTTATGGCAATACCGAAAGAAACATATAAAGATCACTTTACCTATGCCGAGTACAAAGACTGGGGAGAAGAGGAACGCTGGGAATTAATAGAAGGAGAGGCTTTCAGCATGAGCCCGGCACCTGGAACAAATCATCAGGCTGTTTCAGGTGAAATATTCAGACAAATTGCTAATTTTCTGGAATCAAATCCTTGCCAGGTATTTTCAGCACCCTTTGATGTATTCCTGCCGGAAGAGGATGAGAGCTCCAATAAAACAAGTACTATTGTTCAACCGGATATTACTGTCATTTGTGACAAATCTAAACTGAGAGAAAAAGGATTTACAGGAGCTCCCGATATTATTATTGAAATCCTTTCCCCATCTTCAGCATCCAGGGATCAAATAAAAAAACTATATCTGTACGAGAAAAAAGGTGTAAAAGAATACTGGATTGTCCATCCCATAGATAAAATTCTCTGGAAGTACATTCTGGCTGATCAACAATATGGAAAACCTCAAATTTTCGACTATAAAGGAACTCCTTCAATGGATGTTCTTCCGGATTTAAAAATTAATTTAAGAAAAGTTTTCGGTATGGAAAATTACGATGAAAGTGCAAATGAAAGACGACCGGGATACTCACTGAAATCAAAAGAAAACAGACTATAAAATAGAAACAAAATTATACTACAAAAACTATTTCTTTCTAACAAACAGCATAAGAGGAATATCTGCACCACCAAGGACTCTACTGTTAACACTTTCATCGATACGATAATAATCGGGCTTTTTATAAAAATCGTCAGATCCAAGCCTATAAACCATAACACTGGGAACATCCCCATTCACCAGCCAGTACTCCTTTACATGATAACGCTCATACAAAGCAAGTTTGGTTGTCTGATCCTTGTAGCCTGTAGATGGAGAAAGAATTTCCACTACAAGATCCGAAGCACCATGAGCACCCTTCTCTTTCCATTACTAATACTGAAACACTAAAGATGTTAAGTCAAGATCAGTTTTCTTTTATATTGTCAGCATATTGAAAATTCAGTTCACGAATAGCTAACAAGCCCCTCTACAACTCCTGCAATCCGGTCAAAATCTCTATCATTGTGCAGCAAAGGAACCCCATGCTCTATGGCAGTTTGTGCAATAAGTAAATCAACAGTACTTCTTACAGTAACTCCCGATCTTCGACATAAGGAATTCATAGATGCTGCCCTCTCATACGATTTACGGCCCTTAGTAAGTTCATAAAAATCAAGAGTTTCAAGATATTCTTTTAATTTATTAAACTCTACCTCAGTACGTGCCCCCTGAAGCACCTCCTGAAAAATAAGGTTATTTATGCCAAAAGGGATAGAAAGATCCAGTATTTCCTGAAATTTTTCAGTTTTAAAGTTCTCTGTACCTTTCAAATAATCAATCAAAACAGAAGTATCGACCAGAATCATTCCTTTAATCTCATTGCTTTGTAATCATACTCTTTATCAAATAGAATATGCCCCTTCAAATCCCGAAGGTCCTTCCTTTTCCTGCTTGTTACATACTCCTGTAATGCAGTTTCGATCAGTTGTCTTTTTGTTTTTATGTTATCAGAATATCTAAAAGCCTCATCCACCAATTTATCATCCAAAACTATATTTGTACGCATACTACACCTCTGTATACACATAATAACACACATTTATTTCAAAATCCAGAATATTTAACTATGAGCTTTTTGCGCTGTGTCCCATTTATAATGTCAAAAAAACTTATTCTCCAATTCAGAGTAGTAGAACTGGTAAAAATTCTTAAATAAGCTCCATCCCACAACTTGACTAAGCTACTTGACTAAGCTATTTTATAGGTATGACTCAGGTAACAATACACCAGGCAAAAACACATCTTTCCAGACTGATAAATCAAGTTTTATCAGGAGAAGATGTAATAATAGCAAAAGGTAAAAATCCATTAGTAAAAATAGTTCCTCTACCTAATGTGTATATTCAGAGAAAAATAGGAACTCAAAAGAATCTGATCATTTCAATGGATGACGATTTCAATGAACCCTTAAAAGATTTTAATGAGTATATGGAGTGAAAATACTACTTGATACCCATGCATTTTTATGGGCAATGAGTGGAAGTAATAGATTAAGTAAAAAAGCAAAAGAAGCCTATCTTGATAATGCAAACAAACTCTTTTTCAGTGCAGTAAGTTATTGGGAAATTGGAATTAAAATCTCTATAGGAAAACTGGAGCTGGCAAATAACTGGAAAGACATAATTGATAAAGAGATAAATAATAACGGAATAAAATGGCTGGATTTGAAAAAGGAACATGTACAGGGAATAATTAACCTTGAATTCCATCATAGAGATCCCTTTGACAGACTGCTTATTGCCCAGGCAAAATACGAACAAATGTCGATAATAACAGTAGACAAACAGATAGAAAAATATGATGTGACAACAATCTGGTAGGTACTGCAGTAAAACTATTTCTTTCTAACAAAAAGCACAAGTGGAATATCTGCACCACCAAGGACACTGCTGTTAACACTTTCATCTATACGATAATAATCGGGCTTTTTATAAAAATCGTCAGATCCAAGCCTGTAAACCATAACACTGGGAATATCCCCATTCACAAGCCAGTACTCTTTTACCCGATACCGCTCATACAAAGCAAGTTTAGTTGTCTGATCCTTATAACCTGTTGAAGGGGAAAGAATCTCAACTACAAGATCCGGTGCCCCATGAGCACCCTTCTCATCAAGTATTTCAGTGTTGCAAAAAACAGAAATATCCGGCTGAACAACTGTTGTTATATTTTCATCTTCTTCATAATCAACTGATTCAAACTCCTCCGAAAGCCGTATATCAAAGGGAGCAATGTATGTCTCACACCGACCTTTGTCTGTTATATCGGAAATAAGTCTAAATAATTTACCTGCAATTTCCTGATGCTGTCTTATAGGCGCCGGACTCATATCGTAAGCTATACCATCGATAAGTTCCCACCGCTCATTATCATTAGTCCACGAAAGATAATCTTTATATGTAAACTTTTCATTTAATTTTCGTGGTGAAGACTGCATATTATTCCTCCTGCCTTTAAGCAAACTGCAAAATTTAATACTTGCGTCCTTACTGTACTTCAGATCCTGACGATTTACAACTAAAAGCATTTTGCGCTGTCCCACATATTTAACTTTAATAATGAATACGGCAAACCCGCTGTTTTCGACTATAAGGGAACTCCTTCTATGGAAGTTCTTCCGGATTTAAGAATTAATTTAAGAAAAGTTTTTGATATGGAAAATTATGATGAAAGCGCAAATGAAAGGCAACCGGAATACTCCCGCACTTCCGGTGAAAACAGGCTGTAACTGCAGAGCAAATTACTCCGGTTACCTTCATCAACAATCCAGTATTCTTTTACATGGTTACGCTAATACAAGCTAACCTACAGCCCGAAAAACTCCTCCAGGAACTCTGCAACCCCATCATCAGTATTTGAAAGAGTCACCTCATCTGCAATCGA
>JAJRQE010000326.1 GCA_024280415.1 Spirochaetota bacterium
AGAATCAGTCGTTTTGCTTTGGACTCCCGAGCCATTTTCCCTGATTCACCGGCAGTAAGATGCCCCTCCACAACTCCCAGGTATTTATTATAGAGACTCGCCTCACACAGAAGAAGATCCACTCCTTCAAAAAACTCAGGAAGGCTCTTATCCCAGCCTGTATCTCCAGTATAACCAAGAGAACTCTCTTTTGTTTCAATTCTTATGGCAAATGAAGGTACAGGATGAGGTGTACGCTTAAAATTAAGAGTGAAGGATCCTAAGACAAGGGCTTTCCCCTCCTCAATTACTTTTCCTTCGGATACTTCATCATAATTTAAACTGTTAAAAAAGTCAGAAAGATTATGGCCGTAGAAAGTTACAGGAGTATTTCGTTCTCCAAGGCTCATCTGAACCTTGGAGGCATACTGAAGACAGCCCACATCTGCAATATGATCTGAATGGTAGTGGGAAAGTACCACATTATTCAGAGTTTTTAGATCTGTATATCTTTCTATTTTAGACAGTATGCCGGAACCGCAGTCAAGCAAAAACTTCTCATTTCCCTCTTCAATAAGATACCCTGAGGTAGCCCCTTCCGACCCCGGATAAGCACCCCAGCAGCCAATTACAGTTAGTTTCATATAAATTCCTCTAGATGGGTAATATCCGGTATAATCGGACAATCCCTAAGCTCCTCGACACCAAGAGTACCTAAACGGTTAATAATGACAAAGTCCATTCCGGCTTTTTTACTCCCGACTCCATCATCATAATAGTTATCCCCCACATAGAGGCTCTCCTCCGCAGAAACAGCGGCGTCTTCAAGTGCAATCTTAAATATTCCGGCTTCGGGTTTTTCAATACCTACTGCAGACGAAATTATGATATTGTCAAAGAGCAGGGTCAATCCATGCAGATCAAGTATAGGAATTGCTGTTTTATCCCAGTTTGAAATAACACCCAATCTGAATCCACTCGCCCTTAACTTCTCAAGTTCTCCCTTTACAAATTTAAAAGGAATCCACACATTGAGAGGATTCTCCAGTTTCTTTTTCCAGGCTTCATACAAGGGACAAATATCCGTTCTAAGATTAAGCATATAGAGCATATTCCCAAGATAGATAGGCATATAGAAACCCTTGTTCTTTCCCAGAATACCCGGATATTTCCTCATAAAAAGTTTATCGGTCAGGTGAAAAGCTCTCCGGATATCAGGAATTGAAGCTTTCAGTCCCAGACTTTCAAGTATTTCCTGAAAGTTATCCTCCCGTTTCAGATAAAGAAGGGTATAACCAAGATCAAACCAGATATATTTTTTTCTATTTGCTACCATACAATTCCTTTTATTTTTTAATGATCCCCTCTTAAATAACGGTAAGAAGTTAAGAGATATAGTTTTGCCGCTTCAATCAGTTCATCTATTTCTACATATTCATCTGTCTGATGGGGCATGTGTCTTGGCCCCGGGCCGTTAACAAGACAGGGAATCCCTTTCAGATCTCTCAGGTAAGTTCCGTCAGTTGCCCCGGGCACACCATTATAAACAGCTTCCTTTCCTGTAATATCCCTGTATACAGCTGCTGCCGTGAGTACGATCGGCTCATCTTTCTCCATACTGACAACAGGTTTATCCGCAAGATACTCAAGTTTGACATTAAAATCCGGATCATCACTTCCAAGTTCCTTCAAAATATTCCCCAGAGCTTCCTTTATCTCTATATGATTCTGTCCGGATATTGTTCTGATATCGATATATGCTACAGATTCTCCCGGCATGACATTTAACTGAGGCGGTTCAGGTGGAGGAGGAGACTGAATGACTGTAAATGTCACCGAGGGCCAGCCTAAATACTCATCTTTTCCAAACAGCTCTTTCTGATTTTTTTCAAAACCTTCAAAGGCAATAATTATCCTGGCAAGCCGTATATTTGGATTAATCCCGGTTAAAGGCATAGCACCATGTGCCATTTTTCCATGAACAGTAAGTTTTATTCTTAGTGCTCCTTTCATACTTATGCACAGCTGGTTTTCCTCAGGCTCCGAAACCAGACAGGCATCTACATTATCAGCATGCCCCTGTTCTATAAAATGCTGAACACCAAGCATAAGATCCTCTTCATCACAAAGAATTCCAAGAATAATTTGACCTTTAAACTCTTCCCGGGATTTCAGGAGAGCTTTTACAGTCAGGAGGTTTAATGCAAGCCCTGCCTTCATATCACAGGATCCTCTGCCGTAGATCTTTCCATCCTCTATATCTGCACCAAATGGATCATGATTCCACAGAGACCTGTCCCCTTCGGAGACGACATCAGTATGCCCCTCGAACATAAGAGTTCTTCCGGGTTTTCCCGAATCAATTGTGAGGATTATATTTTCACGTCCCGGAACAACCTCTTCAACAAGGGGTTCCATTTTAAGTTCTTTCCGTATCCAGTCTGCTATAAATTTCACAGCTCCGGATTCGGTATTGGCAGTTTCCGGACGGATAACAGAATCAATCCTGACAAGATCCTGAGTAAGTTCAATGAGCTCATTTTCATCAATAAAAGAAAGAAGCCTTTCCTCGATCTCATTAAGCATCTGCAGCCTTCCTGCTCCTGTTAACAAGCTCCATTACTCTGACGAGATTTGACACAGTACTGTTTACCGGTGTTTCTATACCAAGTTTTTGACCTTCCCGGACAATGGCATTATTAATAAAATCAATTTCTGTTAAACTTCCACGATCAAAATCCTGGAGCATGGAGGATCTGTTTAAAGCTGTTTTTTCTGAAACATCATAAACAGTCTGAGCAGGATTATCATAGCTAAGCTTAATACCGTTTTTTTCTGCAACAGTAACTGCTTCATCCACAAGATTCTTCATAAGGTCTTTCATTTCCGGGTAATCCAGGAGCTTACCGTTTTCCAGACCGGAAATTGCTGTAACAGCATTTATTCCAACATTTATTACAAGCTTACTCCATACCAGATCTGCAATATTTTCTTCAATAAGAGTTTCGAACCCACAGGCAGAAAAGGCACTTACTACAGATGCCAGTATATCATTATTCTTATCTGACATACATAAATGGGTAGGCCCGTTTCCGGCATGCCTTATCTTTCCGGGTTCCAGAAAGGTAGCCCCCTGGGAAGTTACTCCTGCAGCAGTTCGCTCTTTTCCAAAACTATTTCGAATAATTTCTTCATTCCCAAGTCCGTTCTGCAGGGTGAGTGCAATGGTATCGGGTTTTGCAAGTTTTACAAACTGGTTTGCCACTGCTTCGGTAACTGTAGATTTAACAAAAATTATCATAATATCAGAATCTTTTACATCCAGTGGATTACTGGTGGCAAGAGGATGGGCAACCAATACTTCGCCAGTTGCAGATTCCTCGATAATAAGCCCATTCGAGTTGATCATATCAACATGTGCCTGATTAATATCGTACAGAACAACATTATTTCCGGACAAAGAGA
>JAJRQE010000327.1 GCA_024280415.1 Spirochaetota bacterium
AAAAAAAGTGGTTTGTATATTTGAAGTACTAAAATTTTAAGTTGTAGTTTTAAACACAAAAAAACCTGTAAGAATTAAATCCTTACAGGTTAAATGCTTAAAATAGTCGGGCTGGGCAGATTTGAACTGCCGACCCCGTGTCCCCCAGACACGTACGCTAAACCCCTGCGCTACAGCCCGTTATGTATTGAAAAATTATCATGGATACTCGGGTAATGTCAATCACAGCTTTAGTAACAATGTAAGCACCTCCTTTGGAGGAGGTTGTTGACTGTCTGGTTTGCTTTAAATCCGGAATAATACAAAATAAAAAGTAAAATTCCCTTTATATTGAATTCCAGCCCTATAATTACTATAATAATACTTATAATCTCCTGTTTAGGATAAAAAATGGAAAAGATTGACAATTTTGATTTTGGTGCTGCAAAAGCATTTATTAAACAGAAATCAGAAAGAAAAAAAAGTAATTCTTTTGATCTTTATAAAAAAGCAAAAAAAGAATCAGAAGATATCATTGCAGTAATTAAAAATAATTTTTCAGTTAAGCGAATATATCAGTGGGGTTCTCTTTTAGCACCGGATCAATTCGATGAAAATTCTGATATAGATATAGCTATCGAAGGACTTGAATCAGTGGAAGAGTTTTTTAAATTATACGGACTTGCTCTGGATAAAACTACATTTCCTTTGGATCTGATTGAAATGGAAAAAATTGACAAATTAAATCGAAGATCTATTATACAAAATGGGAAGTTGATGTATGAAAGGTAATTCTGTAGATATTCTCATAGGTGAAATTTCAAAATCTATTGAACTGTTAAATAAAATTAATGGAAAATATTTATCTTTTACAGAAAAACGCAATAGTTTTCCAGATAATTTTGATCTTATTGTGCTCGCAGAAATAATAACCGATTATTATACCTGTCTTGAAACAGTTTTTGTGAGGATTTCAAAAACATTTGAAAATAATCTTGAAAAAATCAGATGGCATGCTAATTTACTGGAAAGAATGATAGTTGAAATTCCCGGTATCCGAAAAGCCCTTCTGTCTGACAGATCGTATAATTTACTAAAAGAGATAATGCGTTTTCGTCATTTTAAAACTTACTATTTTGAACTTGAATATGATAAAGACAGAATAGATTTTATAGAGAAAAAATACAATGAGCTTGTTCCTCTGGTTTTGCAGGAACTGGAACAATATATTATTTTTCTGCAGGAATTGAATGGATCCTGATTATTTTATGATTAAATGCAGTATGGTTCTCTAAAAACACCTCTTACGAAACTCCGAAGGGGAAATACCTGCTATCTTCTTAAACTGTCTGGTAAAATAGTTGCTGTCTTCAAATCCTGTGCGGTAGGCAACTTCGGTAATATTTAAATCGGAGCTGCATAAAATTTCTCCTGCTTTTTTGATTCGAATTCTTAGATGGTACTCTATAGGGGAATACCCTGTGGCCTCTTTAAAAGTCCTGTTAAGGGTGCTCACAGACATAGCAGTTAGTTTGGTCAATTCTGGGAGGGATACTTGCCTTTGTAGAGAGTTTTCAAGAACTCCCAGGGCTTTCCCAATGCGAAGAAGCTGATGTCCATGGTTTACCTCGTCCTTTGAGTAAAGTCGACATAAATGCCCCAAAAGTGAATAAAACCGTGCAGAAGCCATAAAAAGTCTTCCATAATTGTCTGAGCCGAGTTCTTTTTCTATCTCCAGTATAATTGGGGTTATTCCTGTTATCTGCTGAGGGGACAGATGGAGCTTGCTGTTAAACTGATGATCCTCCCTGAATTTGGGTTCCAGATTAAAAAGAACGTGATATCCCGGTAGTTTCGTCAGGTCTGAGGCATTCCTTGTAAGTAGTTCCGGACGGTACATCATGTTTATAAGATGGAGATTTTTAGGATTTTCAAATCCATGGGTGGTTTCGCCATTGATAACAAATACGTCCCCTGCAGATAATTCAAACCTGGAATATTTTGTAATATGTGTCCCCCTTCCGGAAAGGATTATAACCAGTTCCGAAAAGTCATGGGTATGAAGAGGAAAGGGAATTTGCGGATTTCTGCGAATAAAGCGAATAGGTTCATTGGAATTGGTAAATTCGGTTAAATATAATTTAAAACTATCATTGATATCATCTTTCATGACAAATGCCTAGAATCTGTCCTGGATATTATCAAACAATCTTTTTCCATGAATTATAGCAATGATAATTATGGTTGTCTTTTGAATTTTGTACACTAACCTATAGCTGTAAACAAAACACTCTCTAACTTCATTTTTGCTGACTTCCGGTACCATTCGACCAATTAAAGGTTGTTCTTTTATTGTGCGTGAGGTATCCAGGAGATTTGAAACAACTGCTTGCGCATAATAATCAGAATCTCTCGCAATATACTCAGCAATGGATTCAAGATCTTCTGTTGCTTCAGGAGACCATCTTACTGTGAAGTCCATTTGCCGAATTTCCTCTCTACATCTTTCTGGCTTATGGTTCCTTCTGTGTTGGCTCTATCAATACCTCTTTGTATTTTTTCAGCAACAAAAAGATGATATTGGACGTCTTCGAATGTACATTCATCAGGTAATTTATCAATAAGTGATCTTACTTCAGCTTTTACAGTATTCATTAGTCCTCGTTTTACTAATATTTGATATCATATTCAATACTTTACTCTTTTTGGGAATAAATATCTATTCAAATTCAATTCCATATAATAATATTGTTTTTTATTTTCCATTATAAAATAATGCTAAAAAATGGGAATATCATCAAGGTCGATGCTCATTACTACTGAAATATATAAAATGAAAACATTGCATTTTTGTATTCAAGTTTGC
>JAJRQE010000328.1 GCA_024280415.1 Spirochaetota bacterium
GATTCTTGCGGGAGCAGCAAAGCAAATTCAGAATGATTGGTTTAATCGTTATGGATACCGTCCGGTTCTGCTTGAAACCTTTGTAGAAAGCAGGCGTTTTCGTGGAACTTGTTACAAGGCTGCCAACTGGATACATGTAGGTCAGACTCAGGGGAGGGGAAAACTTGACCGAAAGCATTTAAATGCTGTTCAAATCAAGGATATCTTTCTATATCCTCTTGATAAACAGTTCCGTGCTGTATTATATGAATAGATGGGTTTACTGAATACTTACCCCGGATTTTGGTAATATCTGTGGTTATACCCAGAACGATATAGAGACAATTTTTAAACCCCATCTTGGGGGTGTGGATCTTGATAAATTACGGCTATGGTATAACGGCTACAACTTTCTTGGAGAGAGTGTGTATAACCCTTTTGATATTCTTCAATTTATCAGAAATAAATTTTTATACAAAAACTACTGGTTTGAAAGCGGGACCCTTAATTTTTTAATGGAATTGATAAAAAAGAACAATTATTTCCTGCCTGGTCTTTCAAATTTAAAAGTTGGAGAGGATTTGGTCGGCAGTTTTGATATAGAGGACATTAGGCTCGAGACGGTACTTTTCCAGGGCGGTTACCTAACAATAGATAAAATGGTTATAACCCCATTTGATAGCATAGAGTATTATCTGAAAGTCCCAAACAAAGAGGTTCAGTTAGCTCTTAATAATTTTTTAATAAACTATCTTACAAAAAGCAGTAATTCAAATGATTTTAAAATTAAAATATACAATGCGCTTGTCAATGCCGATATAATATTATTGGAAAAAATATTAACTTCACTCTTTGCCTCAATTCCGTATAATAATTATACAAATAATGAAATGCAGCGATACGAAGGGTACTATGCAAGTGTACTATACACCTACTTTGCATCCCTTGGGTTCTAAACTTGTGGAAGAAGATGTAACAAACAGGGGAAGAATAGACTTAACTATTTTTATTAAGGATAAGATTTATATAATAGAATTTAAGGTTGGAAACGATGATGCACTTATGCAGATAAAGAACAAAGGATATGCAGAAAAATACAAAAACCGCGGCAAAGATATAATTCTTGTAGGGATAAATTTTGATGAGGAAAAAAAGAATGTCTCCATGGTCAGGTGGGAGCATATACTCAAAAAAAATTAAGGTTAGAATTAACTATATTCAAAATCATTGAATAAACAGAAGGAATTTATGAAAAAAATCGCTTTAGTCCGGGTACAAACCTCTGGTTGCGTTTACAAAGGAACTAATTGACAGCGGTAAACTGGGAAAAATCTATCAGTTTATATGCAATGTCCTTTGGAACAGAAATGATGAGTACTTTAACATAGACTGGCATGGAACAAAGGAACCGGACGGAGGTGTTTTATACACCCAGGCAAGCCACTATGTGGATATGATCCACTTCTTTTTTGGAGACCTTGTGGAAGCAAAAGGAATAGGCGGATCTTTAAGAAACCTTGATGTTTATGATTCGGTGTCTGCAGTATGCAGGTTCGATTCAGGTGTTGTAGGAGCTATTAGAGTAAAGATTCTATTAATGTTCCAAATGTGAAAAGGTTGCATTTCCGAGCAGCCAACTTATTGGCGACCGGGGAGATAGAACAAAAGGCTCTCATTGAAAAATAGTATTGACTTTTAGTTATACTTTTGTTATACTATGTCGATGAAGACTGCAATATCAATTCCAGATAATTTATTTAATGATGCTGAAATTACAGCCAGACAATTAGGGTTGGCTAGAAGTCAACTATACGTTAAAGCACTGGAAGAGTTTATTAAACATCATAATAAGGATAAAATCACTGAAAAGTTAAATTTATTTTATTCTAATAGAGTTACAACAGAAGAAAATTTTATTGACATTGGAATACATTTACTTCGAAAGGCCACAAAAAATGATTCGTGGTGAAATTTGGTGGGCTGATCTTGGTATTCCATTTGGAAGTGAACCTGGTTTCAAAAGACCTGTTATTATAATTCAGGATGATGCTTTTAATAGAAGCCAGATACAAACAATAATTGTAGCCTCTCTAACTACAAATTTAGATTTAGCAGATGCTCCTGGCAATGTTTATCTTGAAAAAGAGAATTCAGGATTATCCAAAGATGGAGTTATAAATATTTCCCAGATTTCAACTATAGATAAAAGGAGATTAACTGAAAAAGTTTGTGTTTTATCTCTGAGTATAATAACTGAAGTTATATATGGTATAAAATTAATACTAAATCTTCAATAATTTTCAGACATCGCAAAAGCCACATGGGAAAAGCCTCAGTTGTAAATTGCTTTGGATTTTGATATATAATTATAAACAATTAGGAGAATTATTTGTGGAAAATATAGAAGATGATGAAATTGATTTAATTGATCTGTTTATAGTACTGCTTAAACACCGTAAATTGATATTGGGAACAATACTGGCAGCTCTTGTAATACTTGGAGCAGGGTACTTTATATATCCCTCCTACCAGTTGAATAAGACTTTAGATTCACAGCTTTATGAAGC
>JAJRQE010000329.1 GCA_024280415.1 Spirochaetota bacterium
ACCTTGGTAGTGCATGGTCGGTTATAAACTTCAACATTCCGGTGGCTGTAAGCATGGCTCCCCGGGTAAAAAAACTAACAACAGCTGCTGCCAGTTTAACCAGCTGCCACTTAATATTTTTATTTATATCTGCAGTTATTTCAGCAGCTCTTATATCGGACCAGCTAATAAAATTACAGCATGTTTTACCGGATCTGTCCCATAATGTAAAAGTAGATCTTTGGACACTGACTCCTATAGAAGCAATTTCAGAAGGACTAACACTGCAATTATTAAGAAGAGTATTAACTGCAGTAAGAAATTGCTTCCACAAATCTTCGGGATTATGCTCAACAGCACCAGCCTCAGGAGATATAACAGATGTCAGGGTCTGTTCTCTGCCGATAACCTGACCCTGAATATTAAACAAAAGCGCCCTTATGCTGGAACCACCTGCATCTACTGCAATAATATATTTTTTTATTTCTGCCATACAGGTTCTGGAGATTCAAGGCTGTAGGTCCCTTCTTCCAGAAACCTGAGATATTTTTCATCTGCTGATTCAATGTCGGAATACTCTCCCCTGTATTCCTCAGGGAGCAGTTTTGCAAGCTGAACCATAATCGAAAAAAGGAGATCCTTTCTGACCTTCCCTGAAATTCTTTCTTCACCTGGTTCTATATAGAAAGGTTTCCCTACCCTGATTGTAAAATCTGTTCTTCTGAATCTTTTCATATTTTTCCAGAAATTCTCACTTCCATAATGAGCAACAGGAATTATAGGGACATTATTCTGGAGTGCCATTGTTATTATACCAGGATAAGCTTTTTTCAGTACCCCAGTAATATTTCTTGTTCCTTCCGGAGCCAGTAATAATATTCTTCCCTGTTTTAAAACTTCCGATATTTTTCTAAAGGCATTCATATCAGCAGTTCCCCGTTTTATAGGAACCCCATGCCATTGTCTTGCTAAAAAGCCATATAAAGGTATATTCCAGCTTTCTGCTTTTGCCAGCCCTGAAACAGGCCTGGGTATAAGGTGGGTATACAACAGAGGAACTTCCAAAAACCTCGTATGATTAAATATAATAAGAGCAGGACCTTTGAAAGGAATTTTTTCCACCTCCCTGTCATTAATCCGGCATCTGTTATCAATCATTCCTTTAATAATAGCTGTAGCTATTTTACCTGCACGAGTCAATCTTCTATCCCCCTGTCTGAGTAGATAGAAAGTGCATTTCCAACACATTTAATTTTGAGTTCTTTTCCATCTGTGCAGATAGTTTCGCCATCTGCATGACATACAAGTTTTCCAGAGAGAGCCTCTACCTGATATTCTGTTGAAAGTGCAGTCCTGACCACAGGATTTGAACTTTGAGTCCCTTTTGTATACTGAACCATGAGTTTAACCATTTTAAGTCTGCTGATATGCCTAACCGGCATGCAGAGATCCAGAAGACCGTCATCTACCTTACCGTCCGGAGCCATAAAGAAGGTTCCTCCCATCCGGCTGCCGTTTAGAATAGAAACCTGACTTGATTCCACATGATGTGTCTTGCCGTTGAATGTAACATTCAAAGAAGGAGCCTGGGGGTATTTAAAAAGAGTTACTATTGCTCCCCATGCATAGGTAGCAGGACCATGTATAAACTTTAACTTTGCAGCTTCAAGTCCTACCATTGTATCAAATCCGATTCCAATTCCATTACCGAAATACCGTCCATCAGGGTAATCACCACCCTTAATAAAGCCGACATCCAGGGGCGAACAATTACCGGAGATTATTACCTCTGCTGCAAGGTCAAGGTCCGAAGGGATTCCGGCTCCATAGGCGAAGTCGTTTCCCCGTCCTATAGGAAGAACACCGAAAGAAGGAAGCTGTTTCACAGTTAGTCCTGCAGCCATGAGTCCGTTTATAACCTCATTGCATGTACCATCCCCTCCTGCAGCAATTACACCGGAATAACCGTCCAGAGCCGCCCTCTCCGCAGCTGTTGCGGCATCCCAGACTTTCTCTGTAATGGTAATATCATATTCCAGATCTGCAGAATCAAATATTTCCTTAATAGAGGGAAGCTGTTTTACTCCATTCCCCATACCCGAGACAGGGTTCAGAATAATTTTAATTTTAGCCATTACTTCTTCCTTTTACTGTTTTTTGATCCAAATAGTCTGCCAAATAAACCTTTCTTCTTTATGCTGCTCTTTTTAGTGTCCCCTCTACTGCTGTCAAGTTTAAAATCTTCTCCATACTTGCTTCTGTAATATGCAAGTCGCTCTTCCTCAGTACTGTTTCTGGTCAGTTTAAGGGGAATAGTACTTTTATTTGTTCCAGGATGAGTTTTTTTACCGGTATGATTTCCAACAGGTCTTTTTTCCTTTAAGTTTTTGTTATATTCGGTTCTGCTGTTAGAAGATATTTTTTTTGAATTACGGTTTGTATTCCTGACCCTGTCCACTGATTTGCTGTTTACAGGAGTTCTTTCTGTCTGACCTCTTCTGTTCTCACCTGGTGATCTTTTGGGGTTCCGGTTGTTCCTTCTGCTCCGGTTTCCAGGGTCTCCCTGGCTCCTTCCGGAATTGCGATTTTTGTTATCGTATGGTTTTCTTCCGGCAGACTTTGAATTAACGGCTGCCTGCTTTTCCCTGTAAAAACTCATCCCTGCACTTTTATCTTCCAGAAACATCTCTTTTTCCGGCCAGTCCACTGGTATTTTCATATCAATATACTTTTCAATTGCCTCCAGACCATAAACATACTTCTCACAGGCAAAAGTAAAGGCACGACCGGATTTACCTGCTCTGGCAGTACGCCCGATTCTATGAACATAGTTCTCAAAATCTTCAGGAATATCATAGTTTACAACGACATCAAGATCATCAACATGAAGCCCCCTGGCAGCAACATCAGTTGCCACAAGGAATTTAACCTCCCCGGATTTCACCTTATTAATTACCTAAAGACGTTTCCTCTGTGGAAGATCTCCCATTATATAGTGAACATCATAACCATTGACCTTTAAGCGCTCAGTAAGTTCAACAGCTGCATATTTAGTATTTGTAAAAATAATAGCACTTCCAGGATTCTCTTTTTTAAGAACACCAAGAAGGAGGGACATCTTTTCTGCCGTACTTACATGATAAAGAACCTGACTTATCTCATTAACAGTCATACTCTGAGCTTCAATATTAACTGTTACAGGATTGTTCATATACTCCCAGGCAAGGTTCATGACCCTGGTACTTAAAGTAGCACTGAATAGCATGGTGTGTCTTTTCTCTCTGGGAACCATCATCTGCATCATCATCTTTATATCCGGGTAGAATCCCATATCAAACAATCTGTCTGCCTCATCAATAATAACAAAACCAAAATCTTTAAACTTAATTTTTCCTGATTTCCCAAAATCAATCAGCCGGCCGGGAGTGCCGATAATAACGTCAACCCCCTTGCTTACAAGTGATTCCTGCTTTCCATAGCCTACACCGCCATAAAAACTCCCCTCCGTTATATCAACATAAGATCCTAAAATGGATATCTCATTCTCTATCTGGACAACAAGCTCTCTTGTGGGAGCAATAATAAGTGCCTTTTTCCACTCCTTCCTGTCTGTCTCAGAAAAGTACTGCAACAGGGGGATTAAAAAAGCGGCTGTTTTTCCGGATCCGGTCTGGGACTGGACACCGACATCTCTCCCTTTCAGAACATGTACTATTGCCTTTTCCTGAACCGGCATTGCTTCTGTAAATCCAGCCTTTTCAATTCCTTTTAATACATTTTCATGTAAATCAAACTCTGTAAATTTCATTTTATCTCTTTTATTCTATTCTATTTCAGCAAAACCTGAGCGGTAGCTGATTTTATAATTTCCCAGGATTTTTCATAACTTAAATTCATGGTTACCTGAAAAATTGATTTCTCTTCTATTTTCCCGTTCCTGTTTCGAAACTGCAGGATTGGTTCTTTAATAAGGGAATTAATCTCGTTTGAAAGCATTCCTTTATCAAGCAAAAAATTGTAAAACCTTATATTCTCCAGAGGCAGATGGTTTCCCTTGGAATCATATAAAAATCCTATTGCATCCAGGATCTGTTCACAGGGACCCTTTGAATAATGAAACACATGGCTGAACTGACTCTCTGAACGAAGAATCCCCTCTTCCAAAAGAACCTCTGTCATTTTTTCAATAACATTATAAAAATCTTTACCCCAGAGATGGGTTCTAAAAACCATCACTGCAATATCAGTGTTTTCATTGTTTTTATGCAGTATCGCCGGTATATCACAGTTTATAATAAAATATTTCCCAAACTTCTTTATCATCTGCCCATTTATTGACAGAATATCTGCTTCATCAATCCAAAGGTTGAACAGTTCATCTTCCGCATATCCCAATATCGAAACAGCATCAAAGGAGCCTATAATTTCAGCATCTTCAAAATTAATCCGGAAATAATTTGAGAATACTTCCTTCATAAATGGAGTAAATAGTTTTTTACCTTTTGGGCAAATTTTATTCTTGTATTATAATGCTCCTCAAAGACACCCTTTGCTTTCAGAAAACCACCGGGGAGATTCGCCAGATAAATCAAATTTATACTATTCTGCCAATCCGGAACGAGACTTATACCCCTCATAAGGGCACTTTCCACTGCAATACCATTACTTTCAGGTCTCAAATAGACAAAAATATCCTGGCATTTAGAAGACTCACAGAGTCCATTAAAAGGAACAACTACTGTAGGAATTCTTTTACTAACTTCCTTTTCCATATTCAGTTACTATAATAGATTTTTATGAATAAGAGAAGTCATGGGAAAACTGTCTCCTACAATTATATCATCTATGAACTTTACAGGTATAGCTCCCATACTGGTACTTGTTATAAAAACTTCATCAAAAGAGCAGTTTTTAAGATCTTTAAGGAGAATTTTCTTATACTGTACTGTCATCCCGAGCTTCTCTGCTTCAAGAATGGTATACTTCCTGGTAACACCATAGAGAACATCCCTGCCTGAGGTTATAAGAACTGAATTTTTAAGAGCAAAAAGGTTACTCCTGGAACCCTCCAGGGCATATCCGGAACGGTTTACAAGGAGTGCATCAAGTGCACCTGCCTCCCGGGCCTCCCGGGCAGCTATATAATTTAATAGAAGACAGTTGGATTTTACACTAGGGAAGATTCTCTCACCCTTGTAACTTATTACTCTTACTCCCTTTTGATAGTATTCTGACGGATAAACAGGTAAATTGTCTGTAAAAGCAAATAGAATTGGAACTTTTCCGCCGATAAGCTGTAACTTTAGAGAAACCTCTATGTCATTATTGGCAGATATCAGCCGGGGCAGACTTTCTGCAACACTTTCCTTTTTAAAATGGTGATCCATATTCAGAATTTCTGCAGACTCAAAAAGTCTCTCAATATGGTCGTTCAGATGACAGATCCTCCCCTTTAAAACTTTTAGAGATTCATATACTGCAAAACTGGAAAAAAACTCTCTCCGGGTTACCGGCAAAACTGCATCTGCTTCGGGAATCAGCTCCATATTTTTTAATGCATATTTCATAGATGCTCCTGACCGGGACGACTACCTTCCAGAAAGATCCAAAGCCATCTTCAAAGAAGGTGACTTTAGTTAAACACATTACGAATGCAGAGACAAGTGTTGGAAAAACCCGCAGATATATAAATCAGACATTTCTATGACCCCAGATATTTAATTGCCGCCTGCCAGGGCAACACTTTAATGCCGTTTATTACCTGCTCATGAGCAACTCTGCCGACACATATAAACTCTGCACCAGGAAAATCTTTTTTGAAATGAATTAGATTTTTTACATGACGCTCATCAATTCTTTCTGACGATTTAACTTCCAGAAGGAGCAGAGACTGTCCAGGTCTGTCAATTATAAGATCCACTTCGACACCATTCTTTGTACGTAAATAAGAGAACTCAAAATCCAATTCATTATAATGATTCAATCGAAAACATTCACAGATAAACCAGCTTTCAAATGCATCTCCAAACTCTGTTGTTTGTGGCAGAAGAGGTACATTTAGCATATTTTGAAGTGATCGCTTGACTCCCATATCAAAAATATAGAATTTGGGACTTTGTCTTTGAACCTTCCTGACCGATCGATTATAGGCTTCCAGAAAGAAACCTAAATTGGTATCCACTAATATTTGATAATAGTTTTGAACAGTTTTATGGTCTACTCCTGTATCCCGGGCAATATTAGAGAAATTGATAATCTGAGTATTCATTTGCGCAGCGATGAATAAAAAAAGCCTGAAGGGCGTAAGATTGCGAATAAGCTGCCCGACGAGAATTTCCTCCTTTATATATATTTGAGTGTATGTTCTTAAAAATCTCTTTTTATCGATATCTGATTTATAGGCAATAATCTTCGGAAGTGTTCCCCAGGTCAGCGCTTCGATAAGATCAAATCTATCACCAAGTTCCTGTACTGTAAATGGATATAATGAAAAACTGAAAGCTCGTCCTGCCAGTAGATTAGCCCCGCCTCGTTTCAGCTTTCTGCTGCTGGAACCTGTTAAAGCAAATCGAATATCCTTTTTTGCTAAAACAATATGTACATGATCAAGCAATTTGGGGAGTTTTTGAATTTCATCAATGATTATCCAATCACCGATATCCATAGCTTCAGCCTGTTCCAGAAGCAAACCAGGCCGCAGTGCATATTGCTCTTCCTGATCCGCATCCAGGAGGTCAATATATAGAGCAGATTTAAGAAACGGAAGATTTTGCAGAAGTGTTGTTTTACCAGTTCCCCTTGCCCCAAACAGAAAAAACTATTTATTTCGGATAAATGTAATTGTCGGGTAATTGACATATCCCCACCTCCAAAAAACAGACCATAGTCCCAATATGGCGTTAAATTTGGGATCATAATCTAT
>JAJRQE010000330.1 GCA_024280415.1 Spirochaetota bacterium
AGGTTGTTCCGGCTATTGAGGACAAAGAACCCTTTCAGACTGCTGGTTTTCAGGCTGTAATCGAGAGTGCAATATTTCATACCGAGACCTCTTCCAAAGGAACTGTAGATTTGGAAGATCTCCTTGTTTCTGTTTTCGACCAGGAAACTCTTCATGGATCCTATTATTTACGTAAGGCAGGGTTAACCAGGTATGCATTGCTTAAAGCTGTGAGCAGTCAAAGTGACGAATCCGCTTCTGGCGATTTTCCTGCTGATGAAGATGGATCTAAACAGACAACGGGTAAACGAAGTGCTCTTCAGACCTATACAAGGAATTTAAATAAAGCAGCTGTTGATGATGAACTCGAACCTCTGATTGGCCGGAATAAAATTGTTGAAAGGACAATCCAGGTTCTGTGCAGGAGGTTGAAAAACAACCCCATACTTGTTGGAGAGCCTGGAGTTGGAAAAACAGCAATTGCTGAAGGTCTTGCCGCAAGGATAGAAGAGGAAAAGATTCCGGATATACTAAAAGGTTACAGAATATTCTCTCTCGATCTTGGGGGGCTTCTTGCAGGTACAAAGTACCGGGGGGACTTTGAAGAGAGGATGAAGAAGGTTCTGAAAGAACTGGCAAAAGAGGATAAGGTCATACTGTTTATTGATGAGATACATACCATAGTTGGTGCGGGTGCTGTATCCGGTGGAACAATGGATGCTTCCAATCTTTTAAAGCCTATACTTGCAAGCGGAAAGATTCGCTGTATGGGATCTACTACTTTTTCCGAATACAAGAAAAGCTTTGACAAGGATCGTGCTCTTTCAAGAAGGTTTCAGGAGATTAGTGTACCGGAAACCACTCCGGAAGAAACTCTCCTTATACTTAAAGGGTTAAAGGGAAAGTATGAAACCCATCATAATGTTAAATATACCGAAAAGGCTCTTGAAAGTGCCGTGGGGTTATCTTCCCAGTATCTTAGGGAACGTCATCAGCCTGATATTGCCATAGATGTTCTGGACGAAGCAGGTGCATGGCTTCAGATTCTCTCCTACAGGACAGGAGAAGAGAAGAAAGAACCCTCTGTTATTGATGAAGAGGAGATTGGTAAGGTTGTTTCGAAGATTGCAGGGGTGCCGAAGAAGCAAATATCCGGCAGTGAGATTGATCAGCTGAAGAACCTTGGGGATAACCTGAAAAAGATAGTATTTGGACAGGATTATGCGGTTGATGCCGTTGTTCAGGCAATTAAAAGATCAAGAGCCGGTTTTAATAAGAAAGAGAAGCCTGTAGCTTCCTTTCTTTTTGCGGGTCCCACAGGAGTGGGTAAGACGGAACTTGCCAGACAAATTGCAGAACAGCTTGGAGTCAGGCTTCATCGGTTTGATATGAGTGAGTATCAGGAGAAACATACAGTCAGCAGGCTGGTAGGTTCTCCCCCGGGGTATGTAGGATTTGAAGAGGGTGGGCTTCTGACAGATCTGGTAAGAAAAGAGCCTCATGCAGTACTATTGCTGGATGAGATAGAGAAAGCTCATTTAGATATATTTAATCTGCTGCTCCAGATAATGGATTATGCAACTCTTACAGACAACAATGGCAGAAAATCTGATTTTAGAAATATTATTTTAATAATGACCAGTAATGCAGGGGCAAGGGATATAGGAAAGGATATTATAGGATTTGGAGACGTAAAAATTACAGACGGAGCCATAACAGAGGCTGTGGAAAAGATATTCAGTCCAGAGTTTCGAAATCGCCTGGATAAAATTATATCCTTTAAAAAGCTGGATACCGGTATTATTCTCAAAATTGTGGATAAAGAGATAATGGAGTTTAGGGAATTATTAAAAGAAAAAAATGTTACTTTGGAAGTTACAGAAAATTGCCGGGACTGGATTGCGGAACATGGCTACTCCTATGAATTCGGAGCAAGAAATATATCGAGAATAATAGAGGATAATATAAAAAATTTCTTTGTGGATGAAATTCTCTTTGGAAGCCTAAAAAACGGCGGTACCACAGTTGCAGATATAAGTAGTAATGAAGTTGTAATATCTATTGAAAGTCTACACCAGGAATAATTTGTGGATACCTCTTTCCCCTATTTCGATGAATCAGAAAATTTCCAGTTTCCCTCTGTTGAAAGAGCAAGCCCGGAAGGTATAATCGGCACCGAAGGGAATCTTTCGCCTGGAATGCTCTTATCTGCCTACAGACAGGGAATATTCCCCTGGTATTCTGAAGGGGAACCTATTATGTGGTGGAGCCCCGATCCCAGGATGGTACTGTTTCCGGAAAAGATTCATATTTCAAAATCTATGAAACGTATTCTTAAAAGCGGCAGGTTCTCTTTTTCCATGGATAATAATTTTCGTGAAGTTATTAATGTCTGTGGATCGATATCCCGGAAACATGAAACAGGTACATGGATTATAAAAGAGATGGTGAATGCCTATACTCGCCTTCATGAACTCGGCTGGGGGCATTCTCTGGAGGTCTGGGAGGATAATGAACTTGTAGGAGGTCTCTACGGACTTTCCATAGGCTCTGTTTTCTTTGGGGAATCAATGTTTTCGCAAAAGGCAAATGCCTCGAAAGCTGCATTCATAACTCTTTCACAAGTTCTTGGTAGAATTGGGTTTTCAATGATTGACTGTCAGCTGTATACGCCCCATCTTGAGTCTCTGGGGGCAGAGAAAATTGATAGAAGACTTTATTTGAAGCTGTTAAAGAATGGAATTAACTCGGAAACCTATAGAGGGAACTGGGATAAGCTGATAGATTGTAATGGTACAGTTCAAGGTGCTTTTAATGAATACAACAGGATAGGATAATGGGAAGACAGAGAAAGAGTGCAGTAGGTGAAATTATTTCCGGTGTTATAATGATATCTATCCCCTTTTTTATCTCCGGTGGTGGCCACTGGGTTGGTATGCATGTTGGACTGTCACTCTGGAAGTGGATTCTGGTTGTCATGGGTACAGGTTCCCTTATTCGCGGAGGCACCAGGCTTCTTGATCAGTGGAGGCGAATGAGACTTTCCCGACCGGATTCAAAGCAGCGAAAACTTAATATGGAAAACCGGATTCTTCGAGTTGCACAGAGAGCCGGAGGTCAGGTTTCTGTGGCAAAAGCAGCACTGCAGATAGACGCCTCAATTGCAGAGACTGAAACAATGCTAAGCAGTCTCGCCTCCCGGGGGCATGCAAATGTTGAAATTTCATCAGAAGGACAGGTTCTATATATATTCCCCGACTCTCTGGATAGAGATAAACTGGATATCTGATCTCCCATAAAAAGCAGGAAAAATTGATTATTTATGAGGGACAGAGTTTTGATAAACTCTGTCCCTCATAAATTTTTGCAATTCTAAAAAAACAAAAAGCAATAGGTTATGGAATTAAATTTGTAGTTGAGGGAGTTGCACCCATGACCTGAGCATAGCTGAAATCGGAATTTAAGGTATTTATATTTCTAAAAACGTCAAAATCAAATACTGGTGAAGAGTTTAATGAGACAAAAGTAAAGTCCCAGCTGGTGTTGGAATCTGCGGAAGAAGTAACAATGTCAAGAATATCCGCAGGAAGAGTAACAGAGGTCGTTAAAGAATAAATATTTCCGCCCGCTGAACCAGAGTCCGGATTAAGCATGATAAAGTACATATCTGTATCTGCACTGCCTGTAAAAGAGAGCTCCCCTGATAAATAGTTTATAGCTGTACCATCTACTGACTGGCCTGGAGCAGGAAGGGTTGGTACAGGAAGCGTAACAGCAGCTCCTGGAACTGCAGGGGATGACAAAATACCATTAAATGTCGTATCCCCGGCTGAAGGGCTGTCAGTTATTGTTGTCGTAGAGGTCCATACAAAGGGCTTTCCGCCGGGGTTATAGATCTCGACATTTGCAGTTGTAGTTCCGGAGAGAATATCACTAGTCTGATCAAAGTATATGGTCTCTGAATATTTCATAGCTCCCCTGTAAATAGTTCCATCTATACCTGTTAGAGTAACTGTAGAAAAGCCGGTTGAAGGTTTTGTAAGATCCAGGGTAACAGATACAGCAGATAGGTCAACATTCTCAATGTAGTAGGTAAATGGTGTTGTATCATCAACCTCTATAAAAAGTGTGCAGCTGGAACCAAAGGTCGGAGTATCCATTGAATATCCACCTGCTGTACTATTGTAGGTACTACCGCTACCCGACATAAACCCTCCGTTTTCGTTGAGAAAGGTAATTGATACATAACTGCCGTCTGCAATTTCAGTTGAACCGTCATCCTGGTAGATTTTACCGCTTACTGTATGAGGTGTGTAGAATGCAACCAAATCACCCCTGATTGTAAAATCATATACTAGGTCAGAAGCGGGTGTTATATTAATTCCGTTGAAAACTTCAAAAATATAATCTATACCCCTGCTTATATAAAAGTTTCCGGTTATTGCCTCGTTTTCCACCGCTTCAAAGGAATAGTTCCCGGCGGCATCTGTTGTTGAAATATAGGTACCGAACCCTACTTTAGCACCTGGTACCGGCAGGCCTGTAAATACATCTGTTACTATTCCTGAAATAGTATGTTTAACTGGAACAGGTTCATCTACTGGTGGGATAACTTCATCTACTGGTGGGATAATTCCTAGTTCCGGACACCCGGTAAGCAGCAATCCGAGAACCATAATTGCCGCAATAAACAATAAACTCTTTTTCATAGACATACTCCTATTAAATATTTGAATTAAAATAAGTATAGGTGA
>JAJRQE010000331.1 GCA_024280415.1 Spirochaetota bacterium
CATGTAGGCCAGACTCAGGGGCGGGGGAAACTTGATCGCAAACATTTAAATGCTGTTCAAATCAAGGATATTTTCCTATATCCTCTTGAAAAACAATTTCGTGCTGGTTTATGTGAATAGACGGGTTTACTGAATACTTACGAATAATACTGGAAAACCGCTCTTCTGTTTCAGTATTGAGTTTTCGGTCATCGATACGTGGTGCTTTCACTGCAAATGGACCTAATCCAGTTACGATCTCTCGCTCTGGAGAATAGCTAATTCTTACTACGATTCTATGACCATTCGTATCCAGCTTCAATGAATGTTTATTGATAAATTCATCAACCTCATTTTCAATGGCCTGGATCAGCATTTTCTGAGCACCCTCCCGTAATAATTTTTCCAGTACAGACCAGGTGTCTGTATCTTTTTCAAAATCAATAATTCCTGTAGTATCATGAGCCATAGAGCATCTCCCTTTTGTATTGGTTTGGTTACCATTTATTATACAGGAGGATTTGCTCTATTTTTTATCTCATCCATAACTTTTGATTATATCTCAGTAAGAGCACGGGAAGTCTTTAAGAAAATTAAAGCAGCCTTCCACCTGGTAGCAGAGATAAACCGGTACCGCCGGGAATACAACGCTATAAATGTCATTTATAAAGAGCTGTCTGAAGATAGAGAAAAGGCTGATATTTCAAAGATTATTATGAATCTTCATAAAGTTATTGAAGAAAATATAGAGCCTGAAATATCTGCAGAAAATGACAATATGGTATTTGATATTAGCAGCATCAATTTTGATCTGCTTAAAGATGAGTTTAAGAAGTCAGATAAAAAACATTCAATAGTGCAGGAACTGACCGCTGCAATTAATAAGAAACTTGAAAGACTGATTAGGAAGAATCCCCTGCGTGTAAACCTGCAGGAACGCTATTCTGAAATTATTGAAGATTATAATAAAGAGAAAGACCGGCAGACAATAGAACAGACATTCCAGGATCTGTTTGATTTTGTAAGGGATTTAGACAAGGAAGAGAAGCGAACTGTAAAGGAAAATCTTAACAAGGAGAATCTTGCTTTATTCGATCTTCTTTGTGAACCGGGATTATCAAAAAAATCAATCAACAAGTTAAAGAAGGTAGCTTCTAAGTTACTGATCACATTAAAATCAGAAAAACTAAAGATAGACCATTGGCGGGAAAAAGAGACTACCCGGGCGGAAGTTAAACAATACATCCAGGATTACCTCTGGGCTGAACAGAAAGGCCTTCCAATAGAAGATTTTAAAGAGCCGGAAGTCTATAATATTGCAGATAAAGTTTATGAGCATATATTCCGGCAATATGAATCATCTGATGATAATGAGTATGTGGTGGCTTAGGGGTTATTACATTATTCCCAAAAGATCCAGCACCTCACCTTTAGCCGGGGTGCTGTAGAATCTTTTTCCTGCAACCTCAACTACTGGAATTGAATACACTTTATCCTTAATTGTAGACTTTAGGTGAGTAATAATCTCAATTTCTTTGATCTCTATTTCAGGGTGTTCAGATTTTAGTTCCTTTAAGAATCTTGATGTAGGAATGCATTTTGGGCATATTGCAGATTTGTAGTAGAGAATTTCCATTATTGTTATCCTTAATTATCCGTTTTTAATTTCGATCCAGGTTCTGTCGACACAGATTTATACCAAAGATCAGGAATTGATATTGTATACACCATATATAGTTTTATAGCAATATATAGGTTGCTGAAAAGGAGTCCTATTTTTCCAGCATTTCATGAGCCTTGTAGGAGCTACGTACCAGGGGACCGCATGCGGCATCCTTAAACCCCAACTCTAATGCTGCTTTTCTATATATTTCAAAAACATTCGGATGTACATACTCTATAACAGGATGGTGCTTTTTCGAAGGAGCAAGATACTGACCTATAGTCAAAAAGTCACATTTAGCATCCCGCAAGTCTCGTAGAGACTTAAGGACTTCCTCCTGTGTTTCTCCCAGCCCCACCATAATACCTGACTTTGTATAAATTTTATCTGTTCTATCCTTAACACGCCGTAGAAGTTCCAGTGACTGCTCATATTTTGCCTGGGGACGAACCGCTTTGTAAAGTCCTGGTACTGTTTCTATATTATGATTTATAATAATTGGATTAGCCTTAATTACAGTATTAAGAGCTTCGAGGCTTCCCTTAAAATCAGGTATCAGAACCTCAATAGAAGCAGAGGGAGATGCTTTTTTAATCTCTCCAATAACATTTGCAAAATGAAAGGCTCCTCCATCGGAAAGATCATCTCTGGTTACTGATGTTACTACCACATATTTCAGTTTTAATGCTTTTACAGCATCAGCAATATGCCTGGGCTCCTGTTTATCCACATTCTGACCTGAACCAGTTTCAATATCACAGAAAGTACATCCTCTTGTGCAGATACTCCCCAGGATCATAAAAGTTGCTGTACTTTTACTAAAGCATTCCATTCTGTTTGGACAGCTTGCTTCATGACAGACTGTAGTCAATCCAAATTTGTCCAGGGTTTTCTGAACATGGTTGAGATTTTCACCACCCTGCATTTTTATACGCAGCCATTCGGGTTTTTTCAGATAGGGTTCTCCCTCCCACGTTTTCCCCTGTGATTTTATATTATTGTTCATCTATTATTTCAACATCCTCGTAGTCAAAAATTTCCAACAGGTACCTTGCTGTAAGCTCTTTAATCTTTCCCATCTCCTGATTAATGCCAGTTATTTTTTTTATGGAAGTAACTCCCTTATCTATAATACCACAGGGAATTATCCAGTTAAAATGATCAAGATTTGTATTTATATTAAAAGCAAATCCATGCATTGTAACCGCTTTATGGATAGAAATACCTATGGCTGTAATTTTTTCATTACCAACCCAGACACCCCGGTGTTTCAGATCCCTGTCAGCACTTATTTCATATTCTTTTTTTAACAATGTAATAAATATTTCTTCCATTTTGGCAATAAATTTCTTTAATTCCCTCTGTTTATCGTAAAGATTGAAAATTAAGTACCCTACCAGTTGGCCGGGACCATGATAAGTAGCCTCTCCGCCTCTGTCTATTTCATAAAGTCCAATACCCTGTTTTTTAAGCACATCTTCAGAAAGAATAATATGGTGATCCTCAGTCCTCTTCCCTTTGGTTATGACAGGGGGATGCTCCAGAAGAATAAGGGTATCTGTTATCTCTTCGTTCTGCCGCTTTAGAAGGAGCTTCTTCTGAAGTTCAAGAGCCTCTCCATAGTCTATCAGCCCCTTGTTAAGTACTGTCAGTTTCATGGGTGGGATTATATATGAAAACTGTTATTTAATGAAGGTGTATAGAGCCTTTTGCGCTGTCTCACATTTAGAATTACAATAGAAGATCTCCCTTTACACAATGCAGTAGAACTGGCGCAAAAGGCTCGATTATGATAGCTTTTTCCTCCTTTTCTTGAATTTGGGTAACTTTCATTATTAATTTGACAGGAAATAGTTAGAGGGTGTACAATGTTCATATAAAGGAACGCTGTTCATATATAGGAACTAAATTGGTCAATTCTGTAATAAAAGCTGTTAAAATCCTCGAAATTATTGGTCGAAGTAAACCTCTGGGTATTTCTGAGATTGGAAGAGAGCTTGAAATTCCTAAAAGCAGTACTCATAATCTTTTGCAGACTTTGGAAAGTGAAGGTTTTGTAGAAAGGAATGAAGATACAAATAAATATAACCTTGGAACCAGACTAATTGAACTGGGATACCGTGCTCAAAATGATCTTGCTATATGCAGAATCGCAAAACCCTACCTCAATGGAATAAATCAGGCAACTGATGAAACTGTACACCTTACTCTGCTGGATAACGATGAAGTTCTTTATGTTGACTGTGTAGAATCTAAAAGGCGTCTCCGCACTTACTCGGTAATAGGAATAAGAGCTCCTCTCTACTGCACTGCTGTAGGTAAGGCAATAATGGCGGAGCTCCCTGAAGCATTAATAAAACATATTATTAATAGCAAAGGATTAGCAAAGCTTACTGATAGTACAGTTATAGATGAGAAAAGTCTTCTTAGGGATTTATCAGATACCAGAACAAGGGGATATTCCATTGATAATAAGGAACATGAAGATCACCTGGTATGCATTGGAGCAGTTATAAGAGATGCAGAAGGTAAGGCTTTTGCTTCAATAAGTGTTTCCGGACCTTCTGATAGAATGACTGAAAAACGAGTTGTCAATATCGGAGATCTTGTAAAAAATGCAGCGGGTGAAATTTCCAGAAAGATTGGTTACAGAATTTAACAGTCCATAGAGACTGTAAAAATATTTAGGAGGGTTTATGAAAACCAAAGTAACAGTATTAGTAGCTGTCTTTTTTCTTCTTGCAGTGTTTACATTCGCAGGAGGGAAAAGTGAAGCAGTATCAGATGATGGAGCAGCAATACCTGTAAAACTTACTTTTTCTTCGGTAAGTGTACCGGGAGATGCCCATACAAGAGCAATGCAGGTTTTCAAACTGGAACTGGAAAGAATATCCGGCGGAGAAATGGCAGTTGAGGTCTACCATTCCGGTCAGTTATTCTATCAGGAAGGTGAGCAGGCTGCTGTAAGAAAAGGAACTGTAGACATGATCTATACCTCTCCACCATGGCTGGCAGAGTTTATTCCCTACCTCTCTATGTTCGGAGCAGTATATACATTCAGCGGATATGACCACATGAAAGCTGTTTACGGCGGTGACCTGGGCAAGAAAGTCTTTCAGGATGTTGTAGATTCTCAGGGGATTCGACCTCTTGGTGCTTTTTATCTAGGAACCAGACAGCTTAATCTTGTAGAAAAGGTGGGACCTGTTCGAACTCCTGCTGATATGGCCGGCGTTAAACTAAGAACACCAGGATCCCCTTCATGGATAGCTCTTGGCAAGGCTCTTGGCGGAAACCCTACACCAATGTCCTTCTCTGAAGTATACATGGGTCTTAAGACTGGTGCCATTGAAGGTCAGGACAACCCTCTCCCAACAGACAAAAATGCAAAATTCTATGAAGTTACCAAATATATTGTTCTAACCGACCACGTCGTAGATACAATATGGCCAACTATGAATGAGAAAAAATGGCAGAGTCTTACCTCACAACAGCAGGAATGGGTAATGCAGGCAATTGACGTTGCAGGAAAGGCATGTGACACCCAGGTACTGGAAACAGAAGCCTCAATTCTGGATTTCTTTAGATCTGAAGGGATGATTATAATTGATGATCCCGATAAAGCAGCGTTTCAGGAATATGCAAAGAATTCATATATAAATGACAGCCCTGAAATATCAGCAAGCTGGGATATGGATCTTTATAATGAGATTCAATCTTACAAATAAATTTCTGTAATTATTTCGGCTCCGGTTACTATGCCGGAGCTGTGTATTTACTTTAGTAATACAATTTTTGAGATTATTTCATGGGGGACAAAAATTGCAGACAGTAAACTTTATAAAGCGTTCCGGATCATTTATTCTTGATTTAATAGAAATATATATACCATCATTTGCATTCATTCTTCTATTTGTTGCATTCCTGCTGCAGATTTTTTACAGATACTTCCTTGTCCCTCTAACATGGCCTCTGGAACTTACTCTTCTTTGCTTTATATGGACAGCTTTGCTGGGTGGTTTGTATGCCCAAAGGGATAATTCACATGTCCAGTTTACAATTGTCTACGATATGGTAAAACCGAAGACACAGCTGTGGATGCGACTAATCGGAAACTTTATGCTTTTTACATCTTTCTGTATTGCTCTCTATCCATCCTACGATTATGTGGTATTTATGGCTTATAAAAAATCTAATGTTATGAGAGTTCCCATGAACTGGGCATACTCACCCTTTATAGTATTTCTTGTATTTATGATAGGCAGACTTGGATATGATCTGTTTATAGACTTTAAAAAATTAAGAAGAGGAGAAGTATAGTATGAATATTGCACTCATTGTATTTTTCCTTTCCTTTATTTCAATTTTTATCCTTCGTATTCCTATAGCATTGGGAATGATGATGACATCTATTTTCTATTTTACAATTGCCCAGAGTCCTGCAGCTGAAATTGCAATGACTGCCACTCAGGTTTTAACCGGGCTTAATTCTAATTTTATTCTTATTGCTGTGCCTCTCTTTGTTTTTATGGCTCAGGTAATGAACAGCGGTAAGGTCACTGAGATGATTTTTAAATTTGCAAATGCAACGGTGGGAAACAGAAAAGGCGGCCTTGGTCATGTAAATGTAGTTGCGTCGATTATCTTTTCAGGTATGACAGGCTCAGCTCTGGCAGATGCTTCCGGTCTTGGAATGATGGAAATTAAGGCTATGCGTGAGCATGGTTATGATGATGGTTTCAGCTGTGCAATAACTGCCGCTTCTGCAACAATTGGCCCCATTTTTCCTCCGAGCATTCCCATGATATTTTATGCTATGCTCTCGGGAGCATCCATTGGTGCATTGTTTATGGGAGGAATGCTTCCCGGACTAATGGTTGGCCTTGCTTTAATGATATATATTGCATTCATTGCGAATAAAAGGAATTATCCCAGAGGTGTTAAAATTGCATTCAGAGATGCAATTTTGTTAACTGTAAAAGCTTTTCCTGCATTGTTTTCTGTTATTGTACTTCTGGGTGGGATCTATTCCGGAATTGTAACTCCTACAGAAGCCGGAGCTTTAGCTGCTCTTTATGCAATATTGATTTCTATTTTTATCTATAGGGCGCTTGGATGGAAAGAGCTGGCAAATATTGTGCTGGCAACTGTTAAAACTACTGGAATTCTTTCATTACTTGTAGGAAGTGCTTTTGCGTTCTCTTATATTGTTGCTATCGAACATATTCCGGATGCTGTTGCGAATTTACTTCTGACAGTAACAACAAATAAATACGTTCTTCTTCTCCTTATAAATGTAATGTTTCTGGTTCTGGGAATGTTTATAGATACAATGGCAATAACACTGGTATTTATTCCAATAGTTCTTCCCCTTGTTGAAGCCTTAGGTATAAACCTTGTTCATTTTGGTGTAGTTATAACCCTCAATATGATGATAGGCCTTTCGACACCCCCCTTTGGAATGCTCCTCTTTGTAGTTTCTGGAATATCAGGAACATCCCTTAAAACAGTAATTAAAGAAATTTTCCCCATGCTTCTGGTTTTATTTGGTGTTCTCTTTTTAATCACCTATGTCCCCTGGTTTGTCATGGTGGTTCCAAATTTCCTGGGAATGTAGTAAAGGTAGATTATGAAAAAGAAAAAAAGAGCGGAAGTATGGCCGACAATGGTAACACCTTTCAAGGATGATTTTACAATTGATTATAAGGCGCTTGAAAAACTGGTGGACTGGTATATCGAACGGGGAGTATCCGGATTGTTTGCAGTTTGTCAGTCTAGTGAAATGCATCAGTTGAGTTTGAGAGAAAGGGTTGAGCTTTCTTCTGCTGTAATGAAGTTTACTGCAGGCAGAGTCCCTGTTATTTCCTCTGGACATATTTCCAACTCCCTGGATGATCAGATTGAAGAGGTAAAAGCAATTGCAGATACTGGAGTAGATGCAGTAATTCTTGTAAGCAATCTTCTTGCAGAGGAGTCAGAATCAGATTCAGTCTGGAAAGAACGGATGAAAATACTCTTAGCCAGTATCTCTTCTGAAGATATTAAACTGGGCTTGTATGAATGCCCGTATCCTTATAAGAAACTGTTAAGTCCGGAGCTTCTTGAATGGATTATTTCCACAGACAGGTTTGTTTATCTTAAAGATACCTGTTGTGACCTTGATATGATAAAAGAAAGAGCAGAGATAGCTTCGGGCAGTAATTTGAAGCTTTACAATGCAAATGCAGCATCACTCCTGGGGTCTCTTCAGACTGGGTATGCCGGATATTGTGGAATCATGACCAATTTCCATCCTGAACTCTACGTTAAACTCTGTGATACCTGGTTTGAAGGCACAGAAAAAGTTAAGAATCTTCAGAATCTAATAGGGCTGGCTTCTGTCGTTGAGTATCAGTATTATCCTGTAAATGCTAAGTATCTTCTGCAGATGGAGGGGCTTGGGTTTACACTGAAGAGCAGGAAGCAGGATTATATGGGGCTTAACAGTTCAATGAGGATGGAAATTGAGCAAATGCGGGAAATTTCAAAAAACTGCAGATTTTAGACCCCATACGGGAACCTGATTCTCCATATATTCCCATGGTTGTACCTTGTTTCTATTGTCCCATTAAGTTGATCTTCAACAAGAATTTTAATAAGCCATGTGCTAAAGGAGATAGCAGAGTCTCCTGCTTTGCCGTATTTTGAAAACCTTTCACCATTATCTGAGATTCTTATTTCAATTTTGTCATTCTTTTTTATTCGCACAGAAATAACCTTGTCAGTTATTCCCCCGTTAAATCCATAGACTATTGAATTGGAAATACAATCATTAAGAATAATTCCAAGAGGAACTGCGATATCAATTTTAACTTCAACATTATCTCCATGAATATCCGTTTTAATTTTCTTCTGATCTGTGTGTATTTTAACCAGATTTTGAATTATATCAGAAAAATAATCATTCAAGTTAATAAGTTCATAGTCTTCCTTCTGGTAAATGGTCTCATGCACGGCCGCCATTGCGTAGAGGCGGTTCGAGTTTTTCTCTATGAAACTATTTACAGCCTCACTGTTATCATCAGAACGTTGAAGATTAAAGAGCCCATTTATTACTGTAAGATTATTTTTAACCCGGTGATGTACCTCCTGCAAAAGAACATCCTTTACCTTGAGGGTTCTTCTAAGCTCTTTTTCGATCTCTGTTTTTTCTTCAACAATTTTTTCCA
>JAJRQE010000332.1 GCA_024280415.1 Spirochaetota bacterium
TCCAGAATATAGTAGAGGTGCCGAATCGAACATTCCCGGGCAAGCTCATATTTGGCATACTTCTCAAGTCCCTTCACAACCATAAATGTAAAGGGGGAATAAACGGAGCCTCTGAACCCCATCCCGTCATCATGGAAATCAGGATGATCAGCAGAGAGGGTGGGAAATGGATTTTCTGTACCGAAGGTTTTTGGGTTTTTAAGGTGACTGATTAATGCATCTGCCCTGTCCACATTTGGTAATTCGGCAAGAAGTGCCCAGAATGCTGCAATTGTCTTTGCTTTTATCTGATTTTCATCTTTATCCAGATCGAAATAGAATTTTTCATCCTCATTCCACATCAGGTTTGTAATTCTTGTTTTCAGTGTAAAGTAGAGCCTTTTATATTTGAAACTAATCTCTTTATTATTCAGAATATCACCAATAGCTGACATGTAGAGAACGTTGATTGCCTGTTGGATATTAAAATCCAGAGGATATACAGTTCCGTCTCTTGGAGAATTTTCCATCATTGTTGCTTCCAGAGGAACCGCGTAAAGGCCATTTTCAGCAATGAAGTTTTCCTCAAGCCATGTATAGTAGTTTTCCAGGATGGGCATAACTTCCTTCAGTCGTTTCTTGTTTCCCATTTTGTGAAATATATTATACTCCGCCAGGGCGAAAAGAGGGGGGTTGATTCCTTCAGGGTTAGAGGATGTATAAACAGGTTTTCCATTCTCTAGCGAATAGTTTGCCCTTATAGCACCGGAAGCTTCCTGTTTACTGTAGAAATTATCCAGGCTGGTCTGAGCAGGATAGATGTTATTGCTGTAAACGAGAAAAAAAGTTGAAAGACATGCTTCAAACTGATTTATCACCTTATTTTGGGGATAATTTAAATATTTATCGGAAAAACCGTTTTCTCCGGTTCCTGATTGCCAGGAATCGGCCATCCAAACCCATGACTTTTCATAAATATCTACAAAATCCTGATCATAAAAATGAACAGAGGGGAATCCCTTTTTTACCACTATATCTTCCTTGCTTCAGCAAATCAGTATACCCCTCATCCTAATATTACAGACAATAGATGAGGACAAACCTGAGACGTCACTAGATGTATTTGAGTAATCAATATACTACAGATATAGCCTGAAGTCAAATTTACTTTTTCCTATAATATTTGTCAAGACAGCTTTCTGTACTCTATCATGTTTTGCAGGTTGTGAGTGATCCCTGGGTCACAGATATTGTAAAAACCTCTAGAAACAGCTGTTATTGATATGCAATACCAGCTGTTCCTCTTTGTTTTTACTTAATCATAGCTTTAACATTTGATAGAACATCGTTCATATTGGTCAGATTTACCGGAAGAATAATTTTACTGTTGTTCCCTGCAATATTCTGAAGCTGATCAATGTAGCTTTCAGAAACTCTTAGGACTGCAGCTTCTTCCCCACCAACCCCATTCATTACTTCTGCAATTTGGCGTATGCTGATTGCTGTTGCTTTTGCAACAGATATTATTTCCTGGGCTCTACCTTCTGCAACATTAATTCTTCTTTCTTTCTCACCTTCACTAATATTTATAACTTCTTCCATTTTTGCCTGGGAACGGTTAATTCTTGATTCCATTTCACCAAGACTTCTGGCGATATCGGCTCTACGTTCCCTCTCTGCTTTCATCTGGACTTCCATTGCTTCCAAAATTGCATGGGGTACATTTATATTCTGTATTTCATATCGTGAAACCCTGACACCCCAGGGATCAGAGGCCTCATCCACACTTTGAACTACTGATCCGTTTATTTGATCTCTTTCTTCAAAGGTTTTATCCAGTTCCAGTTTGCCGATAACTGAGCGCATTGTTGTCTGGGCGAGCTGTATGGTTGCATACTTATAATCGGAAATCCCATAGCTTGACTTAACAGGATCCACAACCTGTATATAAAGTACACCATCTACCCTTACCTTTACATTATCCTGCGTATAGCAGTCCTGAGCAGGAACATCTATTGCGATCTCTTTCAGGTTATGTTTATATCTTACTTTTTCAAGAAAAGGGATTAGTACATGGAGCCCCGCGTTAAGAGTTCTTGAATATTTACCCAGTCGCTCAACAACCAAAGCTGTCCTTGCAGGAACAACTCTTACACTTCGGAGCAGTGATATAACTACAATAATACCAAAAATTCCTATTAAAATATAGAGGGGTAATAATGGGTTCATACAGAGTCTCCTTTATGGGTAGAAGTCAGAGCCGGAACAACTGAATCCAGCAGACCTCTCAGGTTTGCAATTTCAGAGGGAAGAACAGATATATCAGATCCCTTCAGAATTTCACCAAAGCGCTCGACGTACTGTTCTGCCAGACGGACTGACATTGCTGTACGACCCTTTGGGAGCTGCAGGGCAGCTGCTATCTCTTTTAGTCCTTCTGCAGTTGCATCTGAGATAATTTCGATAGATTGAGATTTTCCTTCCGAAGTATTTATCATCCTCTGACGTTCACCTTTACTTATATTAATTGCTTCCTCTCTCTGCCCTTTGGAAATATTTATCCGGGACTCTTTTTCGCCTTCACTGGAAAGTATTTCAGCTCTTTTTTCCCTTTCTGCCCGCATCTGCTGTTCCATGGCTTTTTCAATTGTCTCTGTCGGGTAGATATCTTTTATTTCATATCTTGTAACCTTGATACCCCATGGATCTGAAGCTTCATCGACAGCTTTAACAATATTATCGTTTACTTCGTCCCGTTCGGAAAAAGTTCTGTCCAGTTCAAGCTTGCCGATTTCTGACCTCATGGTAGTTTTGGCAATCTGGGCAGTGGCAAATCTGTAGTTTTCAATACCGTAGCTGGCTTTAACCGGATCAGTAACTTTAATATAAAGAATACCGTCTACAGTTACCTGTACATTATCATTTGTAATACACACCTGTGGTTCCACATCAATAACTTCTTCCTTCAAGGTGTGTTTATAAGCTACTTTTTGTACAAAAGGGATGACCAGATGTAATCCTGCTCCCAGCGATTTATTATACTTGCCGAATTGTTCTATGACGAAACTTTGCTGTTCCGGTACTATTTTAATTAGTTTAAAGAATATGATTATTACAACAAATGCAAGCAGGTAAATTGAAAAAATACTACCCATTTTTTTTCTCCCTTTAATTTTTATCTTCAAGAATCGTTTCCGAGACTATAAAAGTCAGATTATCCTCTTTAATAATATCAACTTCTGTACCAATGTCAAAGCTTTCTGTATAGCTTACAGCTTTCCAGCTTGTCCCCTGATAGCGTACTCTACCAGACTTATCCGGGGTAATTGCTTCGATTACCTCTGCTTTGTTGCCTACATCAGTCTCAATTTCCTTGTTTAAAAGTGTTCCTTTAAAAATTTTTGCAAACTTTTTCCTAAAAAAACTTAAAGAGAGTACTGAAGAAAGTATCCATATAATACCCTGTAATGCAAAGTTAGTTGATAGACCGGGAATTAAGGCAGATAGAAACCCAGTGATAACTGCTCCTGAACCAAAGAAAAAAATTACAAATCCGGGAATGAACATTTCCGCTGATATTAACAGCAGACCCAGAAGTGACCATAGAAAAGGAGGACTTAGGAACATTTTCTAACCTCATATTTTTATAACATATATAACTACAAGTTTAATAAGGATTGGGGGAAAAGGAAAGGGGAAAAAGGAATTTAGTTGACTAGAGCTAAAGCCGCCATCTTTGGTGGTGGTTGTTGATTAATAGATCATATATCCAAGGGTTCTTACTGTAATAATCTGGTATTTATGGTCTAAACTATTTCTCGAAATAGAACTGATCTTCTTTCTAAGATGTGAAATGTGCATATCTACAGCTCTTGATCCATCTTTGTGTGATCCCCACAGGAAAAAAGCGAAAACTTCTCTTGGTACTGCTTCTCCTCTATTTTGTATGAGAGTTTTTAACACAGTATACTCTTCGAGAGTTATATTAACTGATCTGGTCCCCTGGGATAGGGTCGTAGGGGTAAAATTCAACTCATCCCAGACAAGACTGGATACCGGTAAGTCAAAAACTTTTCGAATTCGGATCTCCAGTTCGTCCAGATCTACAGGGATTCTGAGGAAATCCACACATCCGGCATCAAATGAATATCTTAGTAATTTCCGGTGACCTCTGACAATAAACTTTATTCCTTCAACCCCTGTATAGTCAGACAGGAATAGTTCAAGGAGTTCGGCATCGATAAGAAAAAGATCAGCAGGCGATTTTTGATTGGAGTATGGGATAAAATTAAAACCGCCTGAACACATCATTTCAGAAGTTTTTAGACGGTTTAGAAAAATAGTATCTTTAGAAACTACAGATATATTAATCAGTAATCTGGGGGTCATCCTTATCTGACATTCGCTTTTTTAGATCCTCCAGAAGAAGATCTGCTGAAGAAGTACCACTTTCAAGTTCTGCAAACTGTTTTTCTATATCAAGTTCACTGTTTTCAAATTCCGAAAGCTCCAGGGTTGCTTCGTTTTCTGCTTCCAGACGTTCGACTTTGGCTGTCATTTTATCAAAAACCTCAAATGCAGAGTTGTCGGAAAGACCTGTAACAGTCTCTTGGATTTTTTTCTGTGCTTTTGCTCTCTTTGATCTGGCGAGCAACAAATTTTTCTTTCTCTGAGCTTCCTCAATTTTCTGCTGAAGTTGCCGCAGAGCTATTTTAAGTTTCTCAACTGCTTCATGCTGTGAATCCCATTGTGGTTTATACTGGTTGTAAAGGTTATCGAACTCCTGTTTTCTGAGAAGTGCTTCCTTTGCAAGCTCATCCTTTCCTGCCTTAACTGCCAGCTTTGCTTTTTCTTCCCACTCTCTTGCAAGGGAGTGGTTATTTCTCATCTGACGTTCCAGACGCTTTTCATCTGCTATAGATGATGCTACACTCTTTTTGGATTCTATAAGCTGCTGATTCATCTCAACTATAACCTGAGAAAGGATCTTCTCAGGATTTTCAGATTTACTGACCATATCATTTAAATTGGATTTAATTACACGCCTAAAACGGCTAAATATTCCCACAGAATATCTCCTTAAGTACAAATCACCGAACTAAAGATAACATCAAGCAACATTTCTGTTTTTATCAGAAAATTCTAATCGGAGATTAAAATATTTTTTTCTAACCCAGAAAAACCTGTCCGGAATTATCAATTGCCAAAATAGTTTTACATTCAGAACATCTGAACCTGCCGGATTTAGTCGCCTTAAGTTTTTTAGCACAAATAGGACATTGAAAAATTTTGGGGAATACATCTGAAGTTCCCTTTTTCTGATTGGAACCAAAAAAATCAACTGCTTCAGTAAGACTGTCCTTAATATTAAAAAACTGAGAGAAACCAAGTAACTGAAATACTTCATATACTTTTGGCTGGATTTCAAGCAGAACCACATCTCCGCCATGAGGACGAACTGCTTTCAGGAATGCAGTAAAAGAGCCAATTCCTGTACTTGAAACATAGTTCAGACCTCCACAGTTAAAAACCAGCTTGGTAAAACCGGCTTCTACTGCTTTCGAAACTCTTTTCTGAAAGAAATTTGAGTTATAAGTATCAATATAACCAGTAAGATACAGAATAAGACAATTTTCAGCTTCATCGATTTTCTGCAGGCGAATTTTAAGACTGTCGTCTCTTTCGTCATCAAATCCCGGTACTATTTCATTATTACTCATGGTCCCTCTTTCTAAAATACCTTATTAGTACATTCATCCATACTATTAGGCATTTTCTGATTTGTCAAATTTACCCGAAAAAAAGAGTCTAAAGATCTAATATATACTATAAACTCTCCTAATTCTACCAATCTGATATTATTTTATCAAGATCATAATAAATTTTTCGACACTTTGTAAAAATAACTAAGCTTTTCCTGATATAATATAAATAAATAATACCCTGACCCAGTAGCTTCCAATAGCCGCCTCTGAACTTGACTTGCAGCTTTTTACAAACTAAAATCATAAACGAAGAGGTGTACCATGAAAAAATATTCTTTTATTCCAGTATTACTGCTGATCATATTTACAATTTCCGCTCAGGAAACATTAATATTAGATACACAGATTAATTTTGATCTTACTTTAAAAGATATTGTCAATATGGTGGAGTCCGGAAACAGTAATGATATTGATATGAATCAATATTTGATCCTTGATGGCGTTGTTTCATCCCGGGAAGTTTTGTTTGCAGATGAGGAAAATTTTATTGGTATGCTTGAAATCTCATATGGAGAGTGGGAAGGACTGGAGAATGTTGCTATATATCAGGGTTTTATCCAGTTACAGGGACTTGAATATGCCTCGATGATTCCTCTTCGGCGGTCACGAAGAGCTAATCCTGATGAAATTGTTCTCAATACCAGAATTTTGGTTATTGGACGTTATCTTGGATATAGTGAAGATGAGGATGGGAAAAAATATCCTGTTATAGAAGGGATAAAGATACGTAAAATTAATTAGACTTTTACAGGAATTTTATATGACAATCCTTAATTCTGTTTTCTCTGTCCGAATGTATGCAGGATCTGGTGAGTGTATTTTGAAGTTCTCTGATATTTCCCGGCCATCTATGGCTGAGTAGTTTTTCGAGTCCGGATGTTGTTATTCTATATTTTGAATTTTGAGTTTGCAGAAAATAATCTACTAGGATGGGGATATCTTCCTTCCTTTCCCGCAGTGGAGGCATCGTAATTATCAGAGTATTAATTCTATAGTAGAGATCCTCTCTGAAAGACCTGTTTTTTACGGCTTTGGAGAGTTCAGTATTTGTAGCGGATATTACTCTTACATCTATTAGAATTGGTCTGGTTCCTCCGAGTCTTGTTATAGTTTTCTCCTCAAGAATTCGAAGGAGTTTTACCTGTGCAGTTAGAGTCATCTCTCCAATTTCATCCAGAAAAAGTGTTCCTTTGGCAGCCAGCTCAAAATAACCAGGTCGTGGTTTTGCATCGGTAAAAGCTCCTGCGTTGGTTCCATAGAGTTCAGATTCTATCAGTGTTGGAGGGATCCCTGCTGTGTGTACCGACTTGTAGGTTGAATTTCTTCTTTTAGATAGTTTGTGAATAGTTTCGGCAACAAGATTTTTCCCGACACCACTCTCTCCCAGTAATAGTATTGAAGCATCAGATTCGGCATATAAAAGGATAAGATCTCTTACTTCCTGTATTTTCCTGGACTTTCCAACTATGAGACTCAGATCCCCTGACTCTGTTTCAGCCTTATTGCATCTGTTTTTAAGACTGTTTGCCAAAGATGTTTTTATTGATATCTTAAGATGCGTGATATTCTGAGGGTTGAATGGTTTTGGGATAAAATCAGTAACTCCCATCTTAATTACCCTTACTATCTTTTCAAAATTTTTACTTTCTCCGGTCACAAGGATAACGGGAGATATATTCATTTTAAGAATCTGACTGATCAGCTGTAAGGATTTTGAGCTTTCCGAATCAAGATCTACCAGGATAATATCAGGGGAGTCTGATTCTATCGAGGAAATTGATTCCCAATCTGGTGGTATAAGGGAAATACTTATGTTACTGATCGACATTTTTATAATTGTTAAACTTTTTTGATCATTGCCGATGAAAACTATTCGTATCATCAGTTAAAAGAATATTATAGAATATATCCTTATGCAAGAAGAAATTTGTTTAATAAGTGTTTTTACAGCTGTCAGACTTGCATCACCAACTGTTAGTTTATAAAGAGAGCTTCAGTTATTCCTTCTCCTAATGATGGATGTATAAATAGATTGTCAATTAAAGTGGTTTCGGATATTTTTTGCCCTATGAGGAGACCCGAAGATGTCATAATTTCAGATGCATCTGCTCCTGTCATCCATATCCCTATTAATATATCCCTTTTGTCAAAAATCAGTTTAATTATTCCCTGAATAAAATTCCTTGAAAATCCTCTCCAGGTGTCTGATAAATCATATTTTCTGACTGTATACGGGATATCAGCTTCTGTGAGATCAAATTCCTGTTTTCCTGCTCCTGCAATTTCTGGGGTTGTGAACATAGCTCTTGGCAGAACCCCGTAGTCCCTTGTTACTTTTTTCCCTTCAAGTCCATCTGTTATGAGTATCCCCTGTTGAATTGCTACATGTGCCATACCATGGAGTCCGTTTATGTCTCCTGCAGCAAATATATTTGGTATGTTTGTCTGTAGTTTATCATTTACATGTATCCCTTTTTTACTGTATAAAACTCCTGTTGTTTCCATACCTTTCGGGATATTCATCTCTCTGATTCCGGTAACAACTATCTTGTCTCCAACTATTTTTTCCATGGTATCCAGGATAACTTCAGCTTTTTCACCAGATAGATCAACTGAAATTGCTTCAGATCCGGTTATTATATTTGTACCTCTTGAAACCAGTTCTTCTATAACAGGCTTTACAAGATCCCTGTCCGTTCCTTTAAGGACTTGATTACTCATTTCGATAATGGTGGTCTCGGTTCCAAGGGCGGAAAACAGGGAGGCCATCTCCATTCCTTCCACATTCCCTCCAATAATTATAATTTTTTCAGGAGGAGTTTTTAGAGTAAGTGCTTCTGTATGGCTAATCACTTCATTACCATCTATAGCGATTCCATAAGGAGCAGCAGGTGATGTTCCTGTGGCAATTATGAAGTATTCAGCTTTCAGGTAGCTATTTTTCAGTTTAAATGTTTTTTTATCTATAAATTCTCCAATACCTTTAAAAATATCAATTCCGGCTTTAGTGAGCCGTTTTCGGATAATATTTTCGACTCCTGAAATATGTTTTTGTGTATCGCTTAACAAATTTTTGTAAAATGTTTCTGACAGTTTAAGTTCACCATTGGATAAAGCTACGGCCTCACTGGTTTTTCGAAGAATATCCAGGTTTCTTTTTACAGGGAGGCACCCTGTTCGGAAACCGGTTCCTCCCAGATATTCACTTTCTATAATCGCTGTCCTGTATCCGTTCTTTGCACAGCTAAGGGCAGAATAAAAACCTGCTGGGCCTGAACCGATTACTATACAGTCATATTTCATTGTGGAACCTCTTTTTACGGGCTTTAAAGCTTAACACATTCATATTATTAGGAATATATTATTTAAAAATTTAATCAGAATTGATTTTTAGAATAAAAAACATAAATTTGTCGTAATTGCTATGGTAGTATTTGAAATGAATAATTTCCAACAAAAAAATTGTGAATAAGTAGCTTGTTATAAAATAAATATAATATTTTTGCTATTATGAGGATAAAAATGGTTTTTAATTGGTTTATAGTATTTACAATGCTTGACATGATTGAGAATAATCTTATTATTTAACAAGTATAGCTTGTATTTGATGAGGCTATTAGAATCTAACATGAAATTTGTCAAAGTAGTCATTAATGACTAACTAGGAGCTGAATTATGACAAAAAATCTTCGAACTGGCGCCGAAGTTATTGTTGATATAATACAACAGCAGGGTGTCGAGTATATTTTTGGTATTTCCGGTGGTTCGGTTATTCCAATTTTTGATGCCCTGGTGGATTCTTCGATTAAACTGGTACTGACCCGGCATGAGCAGGGTGCAGTACACATGGCTGATGGATATGCACGAGCAAGTGGTAAAGCTGGGGTTGCCCTTGTAACATCAGGCCCTGGAGCAACAAATACAATTACTGGAATTCTTACAGCTCATATGGATTCCATTCCTCTTGTAGTTCTAACCGGACAGGCTCCGACATGGACTCTTGGTATGGATGCATTCCAGGAGGCAGATGTTTTCGGGATATCTTCACCTGTGGTAAAGCACTCATATCTGGTAAAGGATGCAGAAGATATTCCCCGAATACTGAAGGAAGCATTTTATTTAGCCCAGTCAGGACGACCCGGACCTGTGCTCATTGATCTCCCAAAGGATGTCAGCAGTGCAATGATTGATCCTAACTACGATGAGGCTTTTCACCTGCCTGGATACAGAGTTCCCGATGCGGATTATACCAGTGATCTGATTTCTATTGCCGGGTTGCTGAAACAGGCTAAAAAACCAGTACTTCTGGTTGGCCACGGATCGGTTATTTCCGGTGCGGAAAAGAGTGTTCAGTTTCTTGCAGAGAAAATGCAGATTCCTGTAACTAATACCCTTTTAGGGAAGGGTTGTTTTCCTGATAACCATGAACTAAGCCTTGGAATGCTTGGAATGCATGGGACAGCATATTCAAATAAAGCTGTCTATGAGTGTGATCTTATTATGTCCATTGGGAGTCGCTGGGA
>JAJRQE010000333.1 GCA_024280415.1 Spirochaetota bacterium
ATAAAGTCCACTTCATGTTTATCCTGAGTTCTCCAGAATTTTACATTATCGCTGCCGTTTTTTATCAAACTTAGAAAAAAGAGGTTTTCGAATGTGCTTCCTCCATCAATTCGGTTTAAAAGAGGCTTGAAACTGTTTAGTAAAGAATTGCGGTACCCTGAATCCAGAAGAAACACTTTAGGCATTTTTGTTAACTCTTTTCTCAGGTTGCTTTGAAATGTAGGGCAGGTGTGGATAATAAACGATTTTTGCAGTATGTATATGTAATTTTCTATCGCATTTCTTGATATTCCAAGAGTATTTGCCAGTTCGTTTAGATTTAGAAGCTCTCCACATTGAGAGGCCAGTAGTTTTAATAATTTATAGAATTGCACCTGGTTTTTGACTCCAGCTTCATATATATCTTTTTTTAAGAAGCTCTGGTGGAGCTCTTGTAGAAGGAATTGCTTTTCCTCTGGATCATCTTCAAGAACTATACGTGGATAACCGCCATAGATGGCATAATCCTGCCAATGCAAAATAAGAGATCTTTTTTCCTGAATTAGAAAATCGTGCTTTTGACCGGTCTTTAGAAAAGAATCAGTGTCGACCAATTTTGATAATTCCGGTGTTTTTACGCGAAGGTATTCTGAAAATGAAAATGTATGGATTGTAATAATTCGTTTTCTACCTGCAAGGGAATCATTAAATTTTTGATCTATATAAAAAGCTGATGAACCAGTGCATATTATTTTTATATTTTCGCTATATTGATCATAGAGATATTTAAGAAAATTGCTGGGATTTTTAAGATATTGAATTTCATCCAGTAGTAAGAAAGATTTTACTGAAGGGTCTATTTTCATGTATTTGAATATTTGTTCAGGATGATTATCAAGATCTTCCAATAGGGCAGGATCTTCCAGCGTAAAGTAAAATACTCGTTTGCCTCTTTTTTCCAGAAGTTTTTTACAGAAACGTAAAAGAGTAGTTTTGCCCACTTGTCGGGCTCCAATTAGGAGTAGGATAGTATCTTTATCAAGTTGGGATATTATTTGTTTTTGAATATTACGTTCAACAATCATAATTAATTCCTATAACAGTAAAATAATCTGATATATTATCTTTGTCAAGATAAAAATATCTGATAATAGTTATTTATAAAAATAATTAAAATGAGTTGGTTAAACTGTTGTATTACATCTGTTACTTTTTCGTTACTATATTGTTACTATATTGTATCTTGCGTAATCCTGTTAGTCGGGTTTAAATGTATAGTAGATATATTTCCATACCAAAATGGAGGATTATGAAATGAAAAAAACATTAATTGTTATTCTGCTGGTAATGGCTATTAGTTTCAGCATGTTTGCTGCAGGATCAAGTGAGAAAGAAGAGCGAATTACTGCATACACAACACTGGATGAAGAACTTGCAAGAAACGTATTTAAAGCTTTTACAGCAGAGACTGGAATACAGGTAGATTGGGTAAGACTTTCAACTGGTGAAGCAGTTGCAAGAATTGAAGCTGAAAAAGCTAATCCCCAGGCTAGTATCTGGTTTGGCGGTGTAGGAATTGGTCATATCGAAGCAAAGCAGAAAGGTCTTACAATGGCTTATGATTCCCCTGCTGCAAATATGCCTTCTCAGTTTAGAGATCCTGAATTTTTCTGGTCCGGTATTTATACTGGTGCTCTTTGTTTCGAAAGTAATACTCAGAAACTTGAACAGTACGGTTTAAAAGCTCCTACTTCATGGGCAGAAATTACAAGTCCTGCTTATGTAGGTCAGGTACAGATGGCTAACCCAGGTTCTTCAGGAACTGCTTATAATGTTCTTGCTACATTAGTACAGATTTTTGGTGAAGATGAAGCATTTGAGTATATGAAGGGATTAGATAATAATATTACCCAGTACACACGATCAGGTTCCGCTCCTGGAAAGAATGCAAGTATTGGTGAAACAACTATTGCTATTGGTTATTCCCATGATGGTGTAAAACTTGTAGATGCTGGATATCCTCTGGAAATTACTTTTCCATCAGAAGGAACTGGTTATGAAGTAGCTTCAATTTCACTTATTAAGGGTGGACCGGAAGATGAACTTACAGCAGCAAAAAAACTATATGACTGGGGTCTTGGGAAAACAGCAGGTGCTTTATATGCAAAAACATTTGTAGTCCCTTTTGTAGACGTTCCTCTTGCTAAGGGTGCAAAACCTGTATCTTCTCTCAATGTAATAGATCAGGATGATGTGTGGGCAGCTGCTAATAAAACCCGTCTGGTTGAAAAATGGAATGAGGTTATTGAAGGCGGAGAAGAAAAAACAGTATCTAAAAAATAGTATGAAATTTCTCCTAAGGCTGCATAGGCGAGCAGAAAGCTTGCATCCGACCAGCCTTTTACCCTTCTTTTCTGTTTATCAGGAGAGAAGGGGCTTTCTATAAAAACTGTGAACATGTGCACTTGTACAGGAGGTTAGACTAAAATGGCTAACAATAAATTGAAAAGAAGATTGAATAAGAATAGCTTTCATCAGCTAACAAGTGATCCTGCATTATTTATCGGAGTAATACTAATTCTTGCTTCTTTAGTTCTGTTTATTGTTTATCCTTTATATGCTGCTGCAAAGTTAAGCCTTTCTGACGATGGTGTGTTTTCTTTAAGTCAGTATCAGTATATATTTACCCACAGTTATTATAGCAAGTCAATTATGAATTCCGTTATGCTGGGAGCCATAGTTGCTACTCTTGCCACCTTTGTAGGTTTTGTTTTTGCATTTGCCATAGCAAAAGGAGGCATTAAAGGGCAGAAGTTTTTTCAGCCTATGGCTATTCTTCCTATTATTTCCCCTCCTTTTATGTTTGCTCTTTCTGTTATTCTATTATTTGGAAGGAACGGTTTAATAACAGCAAAATTGCTTCATATGGATACAAGTGGTGTTTATGGATTAAAGGGTCTTGTTATAGTTCAGGTTATAACAATGTATCCTATTGCATATATGACTCTTGTAGGTATTCTTCAGGCAATAGATCCTGACCTTGAAACATGTGCAATGAACTTAGGTGCAAAAAGGATAAAAACTTTTTTTACAGTAACACTTCCCCTGGCATTACCCGGAATATTTGCATCCTGGCTGCTTGTTTTTGTAGGATCTTTGACTGACTTTGGTAATCCTATAATTATTGGTGGTGAGTTTGATGTTCTTTCGGTTAGAGCGTATCTTGAGTTTACAGGAATGGGGAATCTGCCAAGAGGAGCAGCTCTTGCAATGCTTCTTCTTGTTCCTACTGTAGGTGTCTTTTTTATTCAGAAATATATAATTAAGAATAAAGCCTATGTCACTATAACAGGCAAATCTTCCAGAAGAGGTTCCTCTTCTGTTACTGGAGTAGCAAAAATCGGACTTTTTATCTTTACTTTGGGTGTTTCTCTTTTTGTAATAATGTTTTATGTGACTATTATTTCCGGTAGTTTTATTAAACTCTGGAGTGTAGACTGGTCTTTTACACTCAGACATTTTGTATATGCATGGGATGTTGGTTTTACCACCCTTAAAAATACCCTCATTCTGGCAACTATTTCAACACCGATTACAGCAGTACTTGGTATGATAATAGCTTTTATTGTAGTGCGAAAGTCCTTTGCAGGAAAACAGATTCTTGACTTTCTTTCTATGCTCAGCTATGCAATTCCTGGTACAGCAGTTGGTATAGGTTATATTCTTGCCTTTAATAAAGCTCCATTTAAACTTTCCGGAACTGCCTTTATTTTAATTGCAGTTTATGTTTTTAGAAATGTTCCTATTGGTGTACAGGGAGGGATAGCAGCATTAAAACAGATATCCGGGGATATCGAAGAGTCTTCGACTAATCTTGGTGCATCTACTGCTTACACATTTAGAAAAATTACTCTCCCTCTTGTGAGACCCGCATTTTTTGCAGGTGCAACCTTTGCATTTGTTCGTAGTATGACAGCAATTAGTGCAATAATTTTTCTTGTTTCAGCAAGATGGAATCATTTAACTGTACTAATTCTTGCCCAGACTGAAATAATGAGATTGGGTGCTGCCTCGGTACTGTCATTTGCCTTAATTGTAGTGGTTATGGCATTTATATTTATAATTATGAAGCTTACAGGGCTTAAGCAGTCCCAGATATTTGGAACTACAAAATAGCCTGGTCGGGACTTCGTCCCTGCTCTCGGCAATGCAACCTTGCCTGGTCGGGACTTCGTCCCTGCTCGGCAATGCAACCATAGGAGATAAAAATGGAACAGAAGAATGACAATGAATATCTTGTTCTTAAAGATTTAACAAAAATTTTTAGTGATGGTCGTGGTAATGAAGTTACTGCAGTTGATAATATCTCCTTAACAATAAAAAAAGGTGATTTTGTAACCCTTTTAGGACCTTCAGGGTGTGGTAAAACTACCACTCTTCGTATGGTTGCCGGATTTGAGCTTCAAACCTATGGTGATATAACGCTGGATAATAAGCTGATTAATAATGTAGCTCCTTTTGATAGAAATATGCCTATGGTTTTTCAAAGTTATGCTTTGTTTCCGCATCTTACTATTTTTGAGAATATTGCCTATGGATTGAAGATACGTAAGTTGTCTAAGGAAGTAATAAAGAATGATGTGGCTATGGTTTCTCAGATGGTAAACCTTGTAGGTCTGGAAAACAGATACCCGGGAGAATTATCTGGTGGTCAGCAGCAGCGTGTTGCCCTTGCCAGAGCCCTGGTTCTCAAACCGGAAATTATTCTTTTTGATGAACCACTGTCCAATTTGGATGCAAAGCTTAGAATACAAACTCGAACAGAAATTAAACGGGTTCAGCAGATGATGGGTATTACAGCTTTATATGTTACTCATGATCAGTCTGAAGCTCTAAGTATGTCAGATCAAATAGTTATTATGAATAGAGGAGAGATAGCTCAGGTTGGCTCTCCGGAAGAGATATACAATAATCCAAATAGTTCTTTTGTTGCAGATTTTATTGGGAATGCAAATTTTATTGATGCAAAGGTATCTGAAATTGGTTCAAAATCAATTACTGTAACTGTTCAGGGTAATTCTTTTGAAGTTAAAAAAACAGATGAAGAATTTTCCGAAGGAGAAGAAGTAGCTTTGGCTATCAAACCTGAAGCTGTTGATATTAGTCTTGAACCTACTGGATTTACGGGAAAACTGGATGTTAGTTCATTCCTGGGTAGTATTACAGAATATAAGATTGAATTTGAAAATAGTTTTATTATTGCAATACATTCCAATACAGCCGGTCAGACCGTAAAGCATTTTAAAATGGGTGAAGAAGTTTATGTGGATTTTAAGAAGGAATTTTTTCGTATCTATAAGAAGTAGTATTGTATATAGAACTAAACAGTGCAACACTAAACAGTGTTACACTGTTTGGTGTAATAGTCTCTATCTGAATCCTTTTAAATATGGACTGATCGTGATCTTTCCCTATTTCAATATCTCATTTTGTTAGAATTTTCTCCTTAACAGAATTGAACACCAGATTCAGTGCATTATAAACCCCATCGTCATCGTGTGAATCAGTTACAAAATCAGCCTCAGCTTTAACATGGTCAGGTGCATTACCCATAGCTACCCCGGTTCCTGCAAACTGCAGCATCTCTATATCATTTTCATTATCACCAAAAGCAATAATTCTTTTACGGGGTATTCCCAGCATTTCTGACACCATTTCAAGGGCAGCTCCCTTGTTAACTCCCTTTGGAACAATTTCCACGAATCTAAAACCGGAATCTATAATATCAATATCAAGGTGGTGTGTATGGTTTTTAATAGAGGCAATAGCTTCCCTTGATTCAGGAATAAACAATATTTTTACCGGTAGTTTTACTGTTGAGTAGTTGTCAATCCACTCAATTTTATTATCGGTGTATTTTTTTAGTATTTCTGTAATATGGGAAGGTTTATCTGCATAGACTACTGTAGATGAAAAAATAACAAAGTCTACATTAAGATGCTGTAGTATTTTAATACTTTCAGAATAGATTTTCTGATCAAGGTTTTTTTCGAAGTGAATTTTATCTGATACAGGATCAATTATAACACCTCCGTTTAATGTAATTAGAGGAGCTTTTAGTCTTAGTTTTTGTGCAATAGATTTCATGGATGATACTGATCGGCCGGATGCAAGGATTACTCTGCAACCCTTACTATCTTTCAGGAAATTTAAGATATTATGTAGATTTTCCGGCATAATATTGCTGCTGTTAAGAGCAGTTCCGTCCAGATCCATTACTATTAATTGAGGGATGGTATTAGATGAAGGCATTATTTTTGTACTTCCTTATCTTTTAATAAGAATGAGAATATAAACAGCAGCACTATCATTCCCATAGTTACAAAAACCGCCAGATTATAATTACCAGAGAGATCTCTCAGGGATGAAAACAAAAATGGTCCCACTGCACTACCTGCTACTGTCCATCCCATTGCATATCCTGAAATAGCTCCCAGATGCATTTTCCCGAAGGTATTTACCCAGGCTATGCTTATTAGGACAACAAATGTTCCATTTGCTATTCCCATTCCTGCAATAAGCAGGATAACCGGTACACCCGGGGCAAGAAAAATTAGAGCAAATGAAGCCATAATAAGTCCAGCAAGTTCCAGAGCAAGAATAATCTTCAGGCTTATATAGTCAGAAAGGGTACTTCCCGTAAAGCTTATAATAACTGATATAATTGAGACTGGAATAAAAACTGATACTGCTGTAGCTCTTCCCATATCGGCATATGCAAAAATTGACACTATATGGAATGTAAATGCTGTACCAAACATTGACATAAGGGTAATTGCAATATTATAGCTCCAGAATACTCTTGTTTTTATTGCATCCTTAAGAGTTTTATCTTCTGTATCTATTTGTTCTGATATTGCTACAGATACCTCTTTGACATGCTCTGACTCCTCTGTATCAGGTTTCCAGTCCTTGAAAAACACAATTATTATAAGAATAAATATTGGGAAAACAACCAGAGACAGTATTCTCCAGGTTCCATTCCAGTTATAAGTATTAATCATGGAATTAAAAAGTTTTGGAGAGAGCGAAAATGCAAAAGCGGTAAAAGCACCCATTATTGCCACAACAAGTCCTCTCTTTTTATCAAACCATTTTACAACCATATTTCTTGAAACCATGGCAAGAATACCCTGGCCGAAAAACCGGAGTACAAAAAATCCTGCAGTAAGCAGGATAAAAGAAATAATTCCAGGGCTTAGTAATCCCCATTGTGAAAGAGTTTCTTTTATTGCATCAATATGGGACATATAAAAAAGTACAGCTGTCATTGCGACTGCAGCTATTAGTGCTGTAATTTTTGCACCGTAGCGGTCGTAAAACCTGCCTCCTCCGGAAAGGAGAAGTGAACTGAGTATTGTTCCAATTAAATAGGTTATGGATAATCCAGTACGTGATATTTGCAGCGAATCAATAAGAAAATCTGTAAAAACTGAAACTCCCATGGTCTGTCCGGGGATGCTCATAATTACACCGATAGTACCAACTATGAGTACAATCCATCCGTAGCTGAAGGGGAGTTTTAAACCTGAAAGCAGGTTTAACTTTGTTGTTTTTTGCATGGGGTGAATCTAGCATGTTAGGGTATGTTATACAAGGAAAAGCTTTTTGCGCTGTCTCACATATTCTACTTTAAAGAAAGTTTAAACCTATTCTAAGAGCAGTCTACTGGCGAAAAAAGCCAAAAATAAACCAATTAAATATACATCGCAAATGTCTCAGGAAGCAGTGTAGCGTTCGATGTTATCTTTCGTAGCCAGATAAACAGGTAGATTAATTACAGTGAATCCTTCATCTGTTACAAGGGTACCCAATGGTGCAGCAGAGACTACAAAACCTGTTTTCTGATTGGTTTCTCTTAGATAGTTAATGACATTACGGCTATGTTTTCTTTTAAATTCCAATGAGGCCTTGCATTCAATAGGAATTTTAATCTGATTAAGCTCTGAATCGAGTATAAAATCAACCTCAATATCAGTTTTGCTATTTTTTTTCCAGGTATTGACGGATCCTGAAGATGCTCCTCCTTCCAGAAGATTAAGTAGTACTGCATTCTCAAATAAGCCTCCTAATGGTGTTCTTAGTGAAGGATCAATGGTATTTAGTATTGATATGGTTGGTGCAGCAAGAGCTCTTTTTCTATTTATAACTCCCAGATCGTGAAGATATCTTTTTGGCAGAAAATTTGATCGATTGGGATCAAGAGAAAAGTGTTGAACTTCAAGGACAATATGCCATAATTTCATAGCTTCAATAACTTTTCTTGCGTTATACTTGGTAGTGTCAATATGTGAATATTTAGAAAGACTTCCTATATGACCTGATACAGCTCTTATTACTCCATCAAATAATTGGGGTTGGTATTCTTCTTTTCGTGAAAAGTCTTCTTCCAGAGAGGAAATTATCTCGTCAATTACTTCATAGTAGGATTCTCCGGCTGTATACGCTTTAACTGCCTCTGGATATCCACCAACTTTTAGATACTGATCATACAGTTTCAGCAGGAAATTGTGTCGGGATATCGGAATTTTTGTTGGTGAAGATTTAATAAATTCAGCGAGTTCAGTATTTCCTGAAAGAATTAGAAATTCCGTAAAATTTAAGCTGTAAATGCAAAGGCTTTTTATCCGGCCAACGGGGATTCGTATTTTTTTAGAGAAAAATCTATTCATTGAGGAGCCTGTAAGGATTACCTTGACTTGAGGCCAGTCTTCTTTCATTTCCTTTACATAGGATGCCAGTTTTGTTGATTCCTGGGCTTCATCAATAAATAGTATTGAATTATCTTTTAATTGATATTGATCAATCAAAAGGGTTTTAAAATCTTCAAAGTTTTCTGTGTTATCAATCTGTCGCTTGAATTGTAAATTTTTTTCCAGATCAAATGCCAGGTAGGGAAGGTTTAAATCTTTAAGTACACTATTAACCAGATAGGATTTCCCGACCTGTCTTGCTCCTTCAATTATAATGACTTCATTTTTTTTCGTATTTTTTAAAAGTGAGAGTAATTTAGGATGAATATTCCTTTTCATACGTGTATTTTACCAAAAACATATGTTTTTGTCAAAATTATTTACTAAAAACATATGTTTTTGGTAAATAAATATTAACAAAGCTTAAATCTATTCTAAGAGCAGTATACTGGCGGAAAAAGCTAAAAACAAACCAATTCAATATACATAGCAAAAGCCATTAACAGGGGAAAAGTAATTTTTCAAATTCAGGTATCTGATCAAAATAATATGTACATATTTCTGACAAATCAGCTTTAATTTCAGGTATTCTGTGGCTCTGGCTCCATCCCACCCCTGCAGAATCAATCCCAGCTTTTATTGCCATAGTAATTCCCGGTTTAAGATCATCCACCATAAGTATATCCTTTTTCTTGACTTTAAACTGTTTTATAGTTTCAGTTACCGGCCAGATATTGGGTTTGTTTTTTTCGGGGTTGCCGTCCCATCCAAAAATACGATCCGGTTTAAATCCCGGAAATTCCTGCTGTTCCAGATAATGTCTTTTAATAATATCCGGTTCAGAGTGGGAAACTACAACTATAATTCCTCCCTCTAATTTGAACCTGTTTAATAGTTTCAGCATACCCGGGAAAAAAGGAGGATGACCTCCCTTCGTTGTAAAATCACGCCATACTGCATAGCAGAGTTTATTTTCCTCTTCTGTAAAGGTTAGGGTGTCTTTAAAATAATTTACAAGTCCAGGGTGGAAATTAATTTTAAACCAGTCTTCCAGGCTAAGGGCTTCATGGGATCTCCCCAGCTGTTTCATTTGTTCTAAATGAGCAGGGTGGTGGATGGAAGGGGTGCTGTCGACAGTTGTATCATCGTGATCGATCATAAGGCATTTGTATTTCATTTGTTTATGATAGCATTTTAACTGGATGTGTATAAGTTTATCTAAAACCTGAATCCGTATAAAAACATGGTTGTTGGTTAAAAGTTTCATAAAATCATATTCTGGGTTGGATTTAACTCTACCTTGTAAAAATAATCGCTATTACTCTCAGAAATTGTTGATTTCAAGAGCATTTGATAGGATTTTAGCAGATTTTCAAATTACTTAAAGACAGCTATCCCATAAAATTTGATGAT
>JAJRQE010000029.1 GCA_024280415.1 Spirochaetota bacterium
ATCTGTATAGAACATTACAAGACCGGAATATTCCCCTTTTTCCTTAAATGAGGAAAGATATCTGCCTGCATTATTATAGTATCTGTGGTTTTCTCCGCAGATCCGGATAATAAATGCAGCATTTAATGATCTGCATATTTCAACCTGTCCCTCAGCATTTATATTAAATCCTCTTAATACTTGTGAACCGGGAGTTTGTGAGTTTTTGTCAATAATTGCACTTATAATTTTTTCTATATTCATGTGTACCTCTGTTTTATTATTGCAACTATGCACAAATAAATATAGTGGTTTAGTATCTTTGTCAGTTCAGTATGCGTAGTGCAGCTGACTCATCAGTTATAAGAGTAGTTATCAATTTAGCTTCCAGAGCAGCTTTAATGGCAGTTGCTTTATCAGCTCCACAGGCAATTCCAACCCTGTTCGGAATATCTATAAGTTTATCAAATTCAATCCCGATTATCCTATGATTGACGGGGTAATCGAGCATTTGACCATGCTTATCGTAACTGTAGCCGCAGATATGTCCAACAGCTCCGGCTTTCATTATTTCTTCAGCCTCTTTAAGGTTGAGGAACCCGGCCTTTACAGTGGCACTTTTTTCAGGATCGTTTGAACTGATACCTACAAATGCAATATCAAGGTTTTTTGTACGTCGAAGAGCCTCTTCTATCGTAGGCTCACTGATAAGCATTTCCTTAACTTCTTTACTCTTCACCAAAACAGGACACTGAAGGGGGTGATAACGAGCATTCAACAGCTTTGAGAGCTCCCGGGCAAGATCTGTTCCGTCGTATTGAGGATTGTTTGCACCAAGCCCACCCATGAGCTGAACCACGCTTGTATCTATAACATCAAGCTGTTTCATTTGATGAACCATCTGGTACAGGGATGTTCCCCAGGCAATTCCGACTCGTGTTCCGTCTTTAATAACTGAGGCAGCATAGGCTGCAGCTTCAGCTCCTACCCGGCTTAGAACAGCTGTTATATCTTCAGTAGAAGGTATTATTATTGCATTTTCCAAATTAAATACTTTTTTAAGTCTATTACCCAGAGCGGTGGAAAAGGGGGAACCGTCTCTTATTCGTATTTCAACAATCCCTTCTTCTTTGCACTGTTTCAAAATATTAGATACAGTTGGCCTGGAAAAATTATACTCTTTAGCAATTTCCTGTTGAGACAATTCATCAATGTAGTAACGTCTTGCTATCTCAACAAGAAAATCCCTGCTTCTCTGCATGTAAACTCCCTGAAAACAAACTAGATCATTTCTAAAAAAACAGCAAGTGTTTTAACTGCGGGCCGGCGGAAGATGTATACATCTTCCTAGACAGTCAGCAGCAGCTTCCATGAAGGCCTCTGATATTGTAGGATGGCCGTGTATAATATCAGCTATTTCATGAACCGTTATCTCCATGGCCATAAGAGAAGCAGCTTCGTTTATTATCTCCGAAGCCCCATGTCCCACAATCTGTACTCCAAGTAGTTCACCATATTTTTTATCAGCAATAATCTTTACAAAGCCCTCAGGAGCTCCGGAAGCAAGAGCCCTGCCGTTTGCCGCCAGAGGAAAATTCCCTACAGCAATATCATACTGTTTTCCTGCTTCTTCCTCTGTCATACCAACTGAACCAGCTTCGGGTACAGCATACAAGATTGATGGAACAAATCGTAAATCTGCTACGGCAGGGGCTTCTTCAATATCCAGACCAGCATAAACCGCAGCATTCACTGCAGCCGTTTCTCCCATTTTGAAAGCAGCATGGGCAAGCATCTTCTGTCCGTTTAGATCACCTACTGAAAAAATACCTGGAACTGCTGTTTCCATTCTGTCATTTGCAGTTAGTTTCCCTTTATCCACCGAGAGTCCAATCTCTCCTGCACAAGACAGATCTGCCTGGCGGCCAATTGACAACAAGGCTTTATCTGTATTAATTGTATCACCATTGGCAAGATATAGTTTAAGTCCGGAACCTGTATCCTCTATTTTTTCAAGCCTGATCCCAGTTTTAATCTCAATACCTTTTTCCCTGCAGGATTTAAGTAGTGTCTCTGAAATCTCAGAATCCAGAAATGGAAGAATTCGCTTATCAAGTTCAACTACTGTAATCCTGGAACCGAAGGCATTGAAAACCATAGCCATTTCGATTCCAATAATTCCACCGCCAATAACAGCAAGTCGTTTGGGGATTTCCTGGATATCGAGAATTTCATCACTGGTCATAACACCTGGGCTTTCCACACCTGGAATTGGAATTTTAATAGCCTTTGAACCGCCTGCAAGAATGATCGATGTAGCTGTAATGATCTCTGTTCCGTCAATTTCGACTTTTCCTGCTTCTTTTATTATACCTGTTCCCTTGTAAACTTTGACTTTGTTAGCCCTAAGTAAGCTTCCCACACCACTAGTCAATTTTTTTACAACAGTATTTTTTGCTTTTACAGCAGCCGGCATATCTATACTGAAGCCGGGGTCGTTAATATTTATTCCGCGTTTTTTTACTTCTTTAAGCTCATAAATAAACTCGGCACTTTTCAGGTAGTTTTTGGTTGGAATACATCCCCTGTTCAGACAGGTTCCTCCAAGTTCATCCTTCTCAACAAGAGCGGTTCTTGCTCCCAGTTGTGCAGATTTTATTGCAGCAACATAACCGGCCGGACCTCCACCTATTACAATTATATCATAATCCTTATTCATCATTGGAATGTCTCCTAGGCCAGAATTGTCAGGGGTGCTTCAAGGAGATCCCTGATTGTTTTTAGAAATATTGATGCCTCAGCTCCATCATTAGCCCGATGATCAAAAGTTAAGCTGAGCACCATAATTTTCCTGTTAACAATTTTATCATCTATCATCTTAAGCTGGTCTTCAATAGTACAGACACCAAGGATCCCAACCTCGGGCTGATTGATTATGGGAGTAAAAGATGTAATACCGAACATTCCTACATTCGTAACTGTAAAAGTCCCCCCCTCCATATCATTTATCTGGATACTTCCATTCCTTCCTTTTTCTGAAAGTTCTCTGGCTTTTGCTGAGAGTCCGCTTATGGAATATAAATCTGCATCATCAATTACAGGGACAAGAAGTCCTTTGGGAGTAGCAACTGCCATTCCCAGGTTTATGTGTCCCTTATAAAGGAGGTTGTCACCCTCGAGTTTTGAGTTCATCCCCGGGTTTTTTCTTAATGCTTTTACTGTTGCAAGGAGGATGAAATCGTTTATTGTAATTGGTGTTTCAAGGGATTCATTAAGACTTTTTCTTATTGAAAGCAACTCTGTAACATCTACTTTTGTGTCTTCGGAAACAGCGGGAATCTCGGTATAGCTCTGAATCATCCTATTTCCGGTGATCTTTTGGATACTGGTTAGTGGAACAAGTTTATCTTCAAAAATAGCAGTTGGATCCCTATGTCAATGTAATGATCCAGCACTGAGATCAGACTTTAGTATCTTTCCACGAAGACCGGAGCCAGAGATAGCGCTAATATTAATATTTTCATCTGCGGCAATCCTTGCAGCAAGAGGAGTAGCTGTTTTTCCGTCGACAGCAAGCACATCTCTCTCTCGAATTTCTCCTGATTTTCCCTTGGGAGTTATTCCTTTAAGGGTTATATTCTTTTTTTCGGCGGCTTTTCTGGCTGCGGGAGTTGCCTTTATCCTTTCATCTATTGAATTGACCTCTAACTCTGTCTGTACTTCATCAGGTGTCTCAGCCTTTGCAGATAAGGCAGTTTTCCCTTCGACCTTTGGTGACGGTGGAGGAGCATCCGGGACCTTTTCTCCCGGCTTTCCTATCCATGCAATAGTTTCAACAACCGGGACTGTGCTCAAAGCCGGATAAAGTATCTTTAAAATTGTGCCATCATAATCCGATTCCAGATCCATTGCAGCCTTATCAGTTTCAATTACTGCTACCGGGTCACCCTTTTCTACACCATCTCCCTCTTTTACAAGCCATTCAACAACAATACCTTCTTCCATTGCCATGCCTGTTTTAGGCATAATTATCTTTTCAGCCATTTGGATCTCCTTCTACAAAAGTTCTTTTAAGGTAGCAGTTATTCTTGCTTCTGTCGGAACAACCTGTGCCTCGAGTCCGGGATTATAGGGAATGGGAATATCAAGACCGCCAAGTCTTTTTACGGGTGCATCAAGATAGAAAAAAGCATCGCTGTCAACTATTACACTGACAAGTTCACCACCGAAACCACCTGTTTGACAGGCCTCGTGTACAATAAGAACTTTTCCAGTCTTTTTTGCTGAATTAATAAGGCATTCCTTATCCAGAGGCACAAGGCTTCTAATGTCAATAACCTCTATATCTATTACCTCTTTTGCCATCTCATCAGCAACCTTTAGACTTATCTGTACCATCCGTCCATATGTTACAATTGTAGCATCCTTACCTTTTCGCTTTACATCAGCTTTTCCAAGAGGAATTATGTAGTCATCTTCTCTCTCTGGAACCTCTCCCTTTGTTCTGTAAAGAAGCTTCTGTTCTAAAAATACAACTGGGTTATTGTCCCTGATTGCAGTTTTTAGGAGACCTTTTGCATCATAGGGGGTTGAGGGTATAACAACCTTCAGTCCCGGAACATGTGCAACCCAGGCTTCAAGACTCTGGCTGTGCTGCTCTGCCGCACCGGTTCCCGAACCGCCTGGAGCTCTCAGCACCATTGGCACTGAGCCTTGTCCTCCAAATTGGAATTTATTTTTTGCTGCCTGATTTGCAAGCTGATCCATTGCCAGTGTAAGGAAGTCACTGAACATTATTTCCACTATTGTTCTGAGTCCTGTCATTGAAGCACCTACAGCGCAACCTGTAATTACAAGCTCTGAAATAGGTGTATCACGTACTCTTTTCTCTCCGAATTCCTCAAACATTCCCTTTGAAACACCAAAAGCTCCACCATAGATACCAATATCTTCACCTATAAAAATCAGGTTTTTATCATTACGCATCTCTTCACTCATTGCTTCATTTATTGCCTGAGCATATGTTATTTCTCTCATTTGTCTCCCCTAATCAGCATAAACATCGTCAAAGATATTCTCTATCTGTGGTTCCGGGCTGTTCTCTGCAAATTCAACAGCCGCTTTTATATCCCTGACTGCATGTTTTTCAAGGGTCTCAATCTCCACCGCGCTCATAATCTTGTTTTTAAGCATATATTTTTTATGCCTTTTAACAGGGCATTTCTCTTTCCATTCTTTTACTTCATCCTTTGTTCTGTAAATCTGAGGATCACTCTTTGAGTGCCCCATCCATCTGTAGGTATTAAGGACTATCAGCATAGGTCCATTTTTTAGGACATATTCTTTTGCTTTGATGGTTTCTTCGTATATTTTAACAACATCGTTTCCATCAAGAGATATGCTCTTAATGCCGTAACCTGAAGCTCTAATTGAGATATCTTCAATATTCATTGATCTGTTGATGTGTGTGGACATACCGTAAAGATTATTTGTACAAACAAAAATAAGAGGAAGATCCCAGACTGAGGCAAGGTTAAGTGACTCGTGGAATGCACCCCCATTGGTAGCTCCATCACCAAAAAAACAAACAGTAACATTCTTCTCGTTGTTATATTGCTGCTTCAATGCAGCACCTGTTGCTATGGGCATTCCTCCGCCGACAATACCATTGGCACCAAGACTCCCTACGGAAAAATCAGCAATGTGCATACATCCTCCCTTTCCCTTGCAGTAGCCGGTTGCTTTTCCTAAAAGCTCAGCCATCATTTTATTGATGTCCATATTTTTACCGATTCCCTGGTTGTGTCCTCTATGGGTTTGCAGGATGTAATCTTTGACTTCAAGAGCTGAGCATACACCAACTCCTGTAGCCTCTTCACCTGTACAGAAGTGAGCCGTACCGTGGACCTTTCCTTCAACAAATAACCTGGCGGCCGTTTCTTCAAATTCTCTTGTCTGCACCATCTTAAGATACAGTTCTTTATGTATTTCCTTTGACAGCTTCATTTTTTCCTCCTGTCATAATTTCTTTTCTATTGTTTATCATAGATAAAAAAATAGAACATGTAAAGTATTGTGGAAAATATATGACAAATGTAAACAATATAAAGTTATGCACTTAAGATTTGGATTCAGGTTTTTATTTTTAGAAATAATTGAAGATATCAACCTTACATATAATCAGAACTCTACCATAGAGTATAACCACCGTCTGTAATAATTTCAGACCCTGTTGTATAACTTGAAGCATCACTGGCAAGAAAGAGTACAAGACCCTGTAACTCTTCCATTTCGGCCATTCTTCCCATTGGAATTTTTTCAATCCAGGTAGGATGAACCTCTTTCCACTGCATAGCCATCTCTGTTTTATGATAACCGGGGCTTATGGCATTTACCCTGACATTTGATGGCGCCCATTCAGCGGCCAGACATCTGGTAAGCGCCACTACACCAGCCTTTGCGGCATGATAGTCAGCTACTTTCTGAGGGACATTTATTATATGCGCAGACATGGAAGCCATGTTAATAATAGAGCCCTGTTTTTTCTTCAGCATGATTCTTCCTGCCGCTTGAGAGACCAAGAAAACACCGGTTAAATTGACATCTATGGTCTTCTGCCATTGCTCCAGGGGCATTTCCTCGGCAGGGGATACAGCTGCTATGCCGGCATTATTAAAAACAATGTCCAGTTGATTGAATTGGCGCATTATTTCATCCATCATGGCATTCACTTGTTTTTGATCGCTTACATCAGCCTCAATGGCTATTGCTTTTCCCCCTTTGGCTATAATTTCATCTGCCACCTTTTGTGCGCCTTCAATATGGGTGCTGTTTATTACCAGAGTTGCCCCTGCTTCCGCTAATCCCATTGCGGATACTTTTCCCAAACCTCTTGATGAGCCGGTAACTAAAGCAATTTTCCCATCAAGTTTAAATTTATCCAGAATACTCATTATACCTCCTCAAGCTATAATTAAGATATATTTGTTAAGTGATGAACATTCATCACACTTGAACCTTTCTGAGTGATTTGAGTATCAGGTGTTTAGCCTTTCCATAGCTAGAATTTGATAGTTGGATCGGTAAACCGAACACCCTCTCCATCATGAGCGCTTGCGTATTCTGTAATTATCGCTCCTTCCTGTCCTGCAATAAACCAATGCCTTTCTTCTTTTTTCTCTGTGAATCCAACATCTCCTGCATTTAACACTTGTTCTTTACGTGCTTTTACAATATCTCTCTGAAAATAAGGAATTCTATCCTCTACATCCGGCAGTGGAGAACCTTCGGTGAATAATGTAATGGAACCATAACGGACATGACCTGATTCAAATTTAGCACTGGCATTTTCGGTTGCAACATGCCAATGTTCCGGTATGCTCTGACCAGGTAATAAAAACATCTCAACACCTGTGAATTTATGATCCATATTTATGATCCAGAAAATTCCTGCCATTCCAGCAGTCATAAATTGATTCAGATTGAAGTCCGAAATCCAGAATTCATCACCTCTTAGCCGGTCTGCTATGGGATAGTTGAATGATTCCATCATTGCAAAATATACTTCTTTGGCATTTTTACTGCTAAATGAGCCATCAGCAAGATAAAAATCCTGATTTTTATATTTTGAAATATCAAAAGTATCAAAATTTATGATAGGTGACGATGGATCTTTTCTTTCCATAATTTATTCCTTTACTGTTTAATCTAATCTATTATCAGCCATCGAATGCCCTTTCCTTCATACCCTTTATCCTGGTAATGATTTTGAAGAGACTGCCAGATTCCGGGTGATCGGTTAATTGCTTTTCAGAAAGGCCTTTTGTTGCAGATGTTATATAGAGGGTCTGTAGATTTTCTCCGCCGAAGCTCATACAGGTAGGGGATGGAACAGGTGCTTTGATCTCTTCGATTATTTTACCATCAGGATTAATTCTGCTTATTTGAAATCCCTGCCAGTGTGCAATCCAGATACAACCTTCACTGTCGATAGTCATACCATCGGGATATCCTGTTTTCGGGGATATCCCGCAGAGAGTTCGACGATTTGTGAATTCTCCGGAGGATCTGTCAAAATCAAAGGCCAGAATATGGGACGCCATCATTTCGTTTACATAAAAGGTTTGTCCGTCAGGACTGAATCCTGATCCGTTCGGGAGGGCCAGTTTATTGGTGGCGTTCTTTTTAAGAGACCTGATAAATATACCCAATTTACGAAAGATTTTCCATAAATACTTCCTTCAAGATTATTCTTGTTATTCAACTTTGTCAAGTTCATGTCAGATATTGCAGCAATTCCCGGTCGCAATA
>JAJRQE010000030.1 GCA_024280415.1 Spirochaetota bacterium
GACTGTAAAGGTGGAGTTTTATTCCAAAGATGGCAGGACTCAAATAAAAGAGTTGAACTCAGAGGAAATAACACAGGAAAATGGCCACTGGTTTGCAAAAAAAATAATAATGGAGACCCTGGAAACTGGGCATCGAACAGTACTGGATATAAAACAGGTTAAGTATGACATCCCATTAAATCCAGGTTATTTTACAACAACATTTCTTGAAACAGGGAGAGCAAAATAAAAAATGAGAAAAATATTTGTATTAATAATAACATTTGTAATAGCTGGAAACATTTACAGTCAGGTTGGGTTCGGTTCAATTTTCGACTCTGAAGAAACAGCTGAACCAACCAGTAATATTGAAATTAATGGGGAGCTGGGATTTGATTACAAGACCTACTTCAATGATTCATGGGACAGTGAAAAGGTTATTTTGCCCTTTGCCGATTTAAATCTGTTATTTGTATCTGATACATTTGAGGGAAAGATTGTATTAAATATTGATGCAGGAGATCTGGATTCAAATATTACGATGGGAAATCTAATTGATGAACTCTCTTTACGCACATTTTTCCCATTTGGATATCTTGATCTGGGTTTAATAAAAACTGAATGGGGGAAAGGGGATGGTCTTCATGTTGTAGATCCTCTTAATCCTCTGGATCAGACAGAAGGTCCTTCTTCAGATATTAATGAGCTGAAACGATCAGAACTAATGGCTAAAATGAACTTCTATATTGGGAATGGAGGTCTTTTAGAACTTGTGTACAAACCATACTACCATTCTGTAGAAACAGCATCAACCGGAAGATGGATAGTAAAGGATCTCCCCTTCTTGCTGGAAACTTCAACTCTTCCAAATACAGAATCTCCTTCATATACCCAGGCTGCTGTTCGATTTACCACAACTATTGGGAATTTTGATCTTGGAGGCAGCTACTACTACGGGTATATGACTGAACCTGGTTTTAAAATTACATATACCAATCCCTTTGATTTAGACACCTACAGAGCAAATCTTGTATATACAAAAGCACAGCTCTTTGGCCTGGAAGCAGGTTGGGCCTTTGGCTCTTTTACCTTCAGGACAGAGGGTGGTTATTGGCTGACAGAAGACAGTGACGGAGCTGAGGCCAGCCTCTACAATGACAGAGCAGTGTGGCTTGCCGGTTTTGATTTTATGATTCCCGGGACATCTTTGTTTGTAAGTGTTCAGGAATTTGGTGCTTACATTATGAAGTTTGATACTTCCAATCCAATGGATGTGGATCTGGGAATGAGTTATAAGGAAAATGCAATGACCAATACTGTAGTTGCTGCTGTCGAAGGTTCCTTTAAGCAGGATACAATGAAAATACGCCTGGCTGGATTATACCTTTTAGGTGCCAATGGATATATGGTTCTCTCCAGCTATACCTGGAATATTGAGGATGATCTTGAACTGTCTGTTTTGGGTCAAATCTTTGGAGGGGACAATGAAGGTCCCAGCCCCTACTATGCCTGGCGAGATAATGACAGTGTTACTTTCAGTATAAAATATATTTTCTAAGGTAACTGTATGAGGTTCCTGGTTTATTTCATAATAATGATAATAAGCAGTCCATTGTTTTCATTGGGTTCTGTAGCCGGTATCTGGAAAACAACGGACAACAGGAAAGGATTTGCAACAAGCATAATTGCCGTTTACAATTATAACAAGAAAGTCTATGGAAGGGTAATTGTGGCATTTGATGAAAAAACAGGTGACCTTATTGATACTCTCTATAACCCCATACAGCATATTGATGAAAAGGAGTACTATCCTTTTCTATGTAGAACTAATCTATTCTGGGATCTGAACTTTGATGGTAAGCGTTGGGTTGGGGGGACTGTGATTGATCCCAGAAATGGGAGAACCTACTCCTGTGAGCTTTGGAAAGAGGGTGAGGTACTTATTCTAAGAGGTAAATGGGGGATTTTCTGGCAGAATCAGATATTATATCCAGTAAGACCAGGTGACTTTCCTCCAGGATTTATAATTCCGGACATAGCAGCATTTTATCCTGTTATTCCGGAACTCAGAAAATAGATGTAGCTTTGAACATTGGAATTTGTTAAACTTACTTGGAATGAGTATAATATGGATTTTTGTAACAGATATATTTCTATTTCTCTCAACAGCTCTGGTTTTTTCTATTGCATGCCTCTGCATTCTTCTTCAGGTAAAGGCAAAAGACAGCTATTCAAAGGATCTGTTAAAAATACTTATTCCTCTGGCAATGCAGATGGGAATAAATTCTCTTGTTACTTACAGCAACAGAACCTTACCTCCTCAAATACTTACAGGATACAATTATGTAATGTTTTCTCTTGCTGTCACACTGATATCTATTTCACTGACATCATATCTGCTTTATAGTCTAAGTCATTATTTGATCCATCTGCTTCCTGTTGGAGACCGGGAAAAGAAACTTGGTGTGCATATAGTTAATATAATAGTAGTAGTATTTTTTATGAGCAGTCTCTACTTTATAATTGCAGCGAGTAATGGGAACTGGATTACTGCAATGGATATAACCCTGGACTATCACTTTTCCAGTGGAAGTGCTCTATATTTTATTCATGGATTGGTGACTCTTTTCTATATAAAAAAGGCAAAGGGAAGGGAAGAGGAAGGACTGCTAAAAGGAATTGCTATGACATTTATTCCTATGCTGGTTTTATTTCCCATAGATATGGTTTTCTTTAAACACAGTTCATTCAAACTTAGTTATATTTGTTTTTCAGTTTTTTCTATAAATACTTATTATTTTATAAGCCGCTACTATTTTAGGACTTATGAACCTGTACCGGAAAGTCTAAATATTAAAAACAACTTTTTTATATCAAATAATCTTTCCGAAAGGGAGGAAGAGGTAAGTCGTTTACTTATTAAAGGGGAAACCAACAGTGAGATTGGAGAAAAGCTTTTTATCTCTGTAAACACTGTAAAATCTCATATAAAAAGTATCTATAGGAAATTGGAAGTGTCAAATCGAATTCAGTTAATTCATCTTGTTCAGAAGAATGGGTATAATTAAGTTTTGACCAATATTTCAGATATAAATTATCCCCCGCATACAGCAGGGGGTAATTAGTTAGCCGTCTAAAATTTGAGAAAGAAACAGTTTGGTTCTTTCTTCTTTTGGATTGTTGAATATCTCATCAGGAGTTCCCATCTCGATAATCTTTCCATAGTCAAAAAATACAATCCTGTCTGCAACAGCTTTTGCAAAACCAATTTCATGGGTTACAACAAGAAGTGTCATATTCGAATGAGCCAGCTCAATCATAACATCTAATACTTCTTTAATCATTTCGGGATCCAGAGCAGAAGTCGGTTCATCAAAGAGCATTATTTCAGGCTTCATTGCCAGTGATCTTGCAATGGCAACCCTTTGCTGCTGTCCTCCAGATAATTGCCCGGGATACTTTTGTGCCTGGTCTGCAATACCTACTCTTTCAAGAAGTTCCATAGCTCTGGTGTGAGCTTCCTCTTTTGATATTTTTTTTACCCAAACAGGAGCCAGGGTAATATTCTGCAGAACTGTATAATGAGGGAACAGATTAAAACTCTGAAATACCATCCCTATTTCTGATCGAATTTTATTGATATTTTTAATGCTATGGGACATCTCTATTCCGTTTATAATAAGGTTACCTTTTTGATGTTCTTCCAGATGATTTAAGGTTCTGATAAACGTTGATTTTCCAGAACCTGACGGGCCAAGTATAACAACAACTTCTCCCCTGTTAATTGTTATATCAATCCCTTTTAGTACATGAAAATCTCCAAACCATTTTTGTAAATTACGGCATTCTATTATTACATCATCTTTCATTAAACGGCCTCCTTATTGTCATAGTTCATTCCTGCCTCTATTTTCCTGCTTGTTTGAGATATACTGAAACATAAAATGAAGTATATAACGGAAAGAAACAGCAGCACCTGAGGGCTGTCCCCCAGAAATTTTGGATTGGCAGCAATAGCAGTCGAGATTCCTACCAGATCAAGCAGACCGATAATTGAAATTAAACTTGTATCCTTGACCATACCGGTTAAACTATTTACAAGTATTGGTATTATATTTTTTATAACCTGAGGCAGGATGATTAAAACCAGTGATTGAAATTTATTGAAGTTCATTGCATATGCAGCTTCATACTGAGTTTTTGGAAGTCCCTGAAATCCTCCTCGGATACTTTCTGCCATATAAGCGGAATGAAAAAGAACAATGCCGGACATTGCCCTGATAAGGACTCCAGGTGACAATGACGAGGGGAGAGCAAGAGGAAGCACAAGGTACCCTAGAAATAAGAGGGTTATAAGGGGTACACCTCTTATCCCCTCAATAACACCAATACTGAAATATTTAATAACCGGTAGTTCTGATCTTCTACCTAGGGCAAGCATCAATCCAATTATAAAAGAAAAGATAATAGATGTTATTGAAATTAACATGGAGAGGAGCAGACCTCCCCAGAAATTTGTTCGAACTACTGGAAGAAATCCTTCAGATCCTGTAATTCCACCGACAAACAGATACATAAAGGGGAGGAGCGCTATCCAGCCTATTAGTATGATGTGTTTCGATTTTTCTCCGGCAATATACCTGGCAAACAAATAGCCGAAAATCTGCAGGAGAGAAAGAGAAAGTAGCCAGATTCTGGAAGTTATTGAAAAACTCAACAGTGCCAAAGCTCCTGGTGCAATAATCAGAATAAGAACTGTCGTTGAAAAACCTTTTTTTAGCAGGTTATATGAAACTCCTGCTAAAAATGCTGCAGTCGCCAGAATAACCCATATTCGCCATAGTGCATCAACGGGATATGATCCCGTAAGAATTAATTTTAGATTTCGTGGTATAACTTCCCAGCTGACAGAGGCAAACCACAAGATCATAGATTTTATTATTTTAAAAAGAAAGAAGGAAACAAAAATTGTAATAACAGTATTATACCAGGTATTAAAAAGATTATTATTTACCCATTCAAAGTATTTGTTTTTCATCTATTTTCCCTCCAGTTGAATTCTGCGGTTATAGATATTCATTATAAGGGAGGTAGAAAGACTTAATGTAAGATAAATTACCATTACAACAAGAATAAGTTCCAGAACTCTTCCTGTTTGATTAATTAATGTTCCCACAACACTGAACAGATCAGGAAAACCAATAGCAACACCCAGTGACGTATTTTTTGCTACTCCCAGATAGATTGAAGTGAGAGGAGGAATAGTAATACGAAGGGCCTGGGGCAGGACAATAAGTCTTGTAGTTTGAAAAGGATTTAAACCAAGGCTGCGTGCGGCTTCAACCTGCCCTTTATCAACACCCTGTATTCCTGCTCTAATTGCTTCAGCAATAAAGGCGGATGTATATAAAATAAGGCCTGAAAAAAGGCTTCCCCATTCAGATGATATACTTAATCCTCCGGTTGTATTGAATCCCTTTAACTGGGGGTATTCCATAACAAGGGGCACTTCCGGAGTAAAAAACCAACCTATAAAACCTATAATGGAAAACATCAGGAAGCTCTATAATAGAGTCATGGGTTTCCTTCCTGTTGTTTTTCCTCTGTAATTAAGATAGATCCCAAAAATAACTGATATTAATACAGCACCAATTATAATATAGATATAAGAAGACCAACCAGGACCTGTCGTAGGCCATGCTAAAACCATGCCTCTGTTCGAAAAAAACAAATGTGCTCCTGTAAAACCCTCTGCAGTCTGAAACTTCCCAATTGTTATTGCTTCTTTTATATGTGGAAGCCCCATGAAAACAGCTCTGTACCAGAAGAGTAAAAGTACAAGTAGAGGAATGTTTCTAATTACTTCTATATACACAAGAGCTATATTTTTTACCAGCCAGTTCTTTGATAGTCTGCAAAGTCCAACAAAAAGCCCTAAAGCTGTAGAAAATACAATTGCAAGAATACTAATCGATAATGTATTAAGAAGACCAACTGCAATGGCCCTTAAATTGGAACTGGAATTATTAAATGATATTAGATGCTCTCCTATATCTATTCCCGCAGCCAGAGAAAGGAACTTAAAACCGGGAAGCATTCCTCTTTTCGTAAGTGCTGAAATTGTATTACCATACATGGATGACATAATCATTATTAAAAACGCAGCAAAGATAAACTGTCCTGCGATTTTAATAACTCTGTCATCATTAAAATTAGTTAAATGCATAAGATAATCCTTAAATAATTAAAACCGGCAGCAACCAGGAAAGCTGCCGGTTTTCTATTCAGTTTAATAATAAAAATCTATTATCTAAATGGTGGAGCGTATAACAGGCCCCCTTCTGTCCAGGGCTGATTAAACCCTCTTGAAATTGAAATACCAGAGCCAGCAGATAGATTGTTATTAAATATCTCACCGTAATTTCCTGCCTTGCTAATCATATTAAAAGCCCAGTCATTGGAAAGACCAAGTTTTGCACCAAGATCACTACGCATACCAAGAAAGGCTAATTCTTCCGGTTTCTTCGAAGAATTTCTTATTTTGTCGACATTGGTACTTGTAATACCATGTTCTTCAGCGAAAAATAATCCATAAAGAGTCCAGTTAATAATATCAAACCATTGATCATCTCCTTGTCTTACACCCATAGCCAGGGGCTCTTTGGAGATTGTTTCTTCGAGTATTGTATAAACTGCAGGGTCAATTATTGTTTGCAATCGTGTCATAAATCCTGCTCTGTCATTTGTCCATGCATCAGCTCTGCCTGCTAAAAAAGCAGCAACCAGTTCATCAGTATTTTCATAAAGAACAGGTTTGTAGGTAAGATTTTTGGAGGCCATCACATCTGAGAGGTTTGCTTCGGAAGTTGAACCGGTTAAAACACATATTGAAGCACCCTCAAGATCTTCTATAGTTTTAATACCACTGTCTTTTCTGACCATAAAAGTCTGGCCGTCATAGTAGTAAGGTACTGTGAAATTCAGACCAAGATCTGTATCTCTTGTCAATGTGTGTGTTGCTGTTCTTATAAGAAGATCAATTTCTCCGGATTGTAGCGCAGCAAATCTTTCTTTTGAAGTTAATGGCCTGTATTGAATCTTTTCAGGATCTCCAAGTACAGCTGCAGCAACAGCTCTTCCCATATCTGCTTCAAAACCTACATATTTCCCATCTGAGTCAAGATATGAAAAACCGGGATTAGAAGCATTTACTCCAACAATCAGGTAGCCTCTTTCCTGTACAGTATCCAAAGTCGACATAGTATCATTTTTTGTTATTGTTTCATCTGATGTATCTTTCCCTGCTCCACTGCAGGAAAAAAATAAAGTTGCACTAATGATTAGTACAAAAACCAGTATAAGTTTTCGTTTCATTAAAATCTCCCTCTTGAAAAGAGTGATGATCAGTTCACTCCTCTATTTGTTTTTTAGATATATCTTTAGGATCATGTTAAGGGGTGATATTTCAAACTGTCAATCAAAAATATTCCTTCAGGATACGATTATTACTTAAGTAATAACTTTCCATTTGAGGCATGACTAAAGTCATATAGTGTCATGTATTGTCGTGACCAATAAAAAGCTTGATAAGCTTGCTTCTGCTTGAACAATTGGTTTTTCTATATATATGAGAAAGATGGTTTTTTGCTGTACCTACGGATATAAAACACTTTTCAGCTATCTCCATATTGCTGTATCCCTTAATTAAAGCTTCTACTATTTTAACTTCTCTTTCTGTAAGCTTAAGTTTTTCAAAAAGTTCAGACTTGTCAGGAGTTATTTCTGAAATATTTTCTTTCTGAAATAGTATAATATAATCTATCTTTGAAAAAATATAGAAAATAAATATAGAAAGATAAGGCAGAAATGAAAGAAAAATAAAAATGGGAGTATAGGATTGGGTATAGTATTGATCATTAAATATTATATTCATAACTGCAGAGATTGATACCTTTCCGGAAGGTAAAAAGCCTTCTATAAATAATCTGATATTTATAAAGAGAACAAAAAACAGGAAAACTCCTGTTGTATTCAAGAGGTAAAGATCTTTTTTAGATCTGATAGCATAAAACAGCAGATAGCCTATATATATAAAACATATAAGTTCATAAATATCAAAAAGATAGTTTAAGGAGGAATAGAAATAACGGGTGGAAAAGATTATAATTGTAACGAGTATAAGAAATACCCCTGCTAGGCTGTAGCCTGCCACTGTAGAGCTTTCTTTTTTATACTGCTCCATTTCAACAAGAAGCAGCAGCGGTCCAATACAATAGGTAGATATATATTTTAATTTCTGAATAACTTCCCAGGATATATTAGGAAATAATCTTAACAGTAATAGAGAATCGGAAACTGAAATTCGAACTGCCAATGCAAAAAATAATAGAATAAGAAATGTTTCCTTGAAATACATTCTATAGTTAACATCCAGAAAAATAAGAAAAACCGCCATTAGAAGAGAAAAAATTATCCCCATTCCGGCAAAAATAGTTTTATCGGCAATAAAAGAAGCTACCTCTGTATCTCTTCCGAGAAACATATATTGAAGAGGACCTCCCCTTCTGTGAGAAAAATTGGAAACATGAAGTACTATTGATGCCTTTCCTGAATCTGTTGAAAAAGAGACAGAACCAGGGCGTCCGTCATCAATGGATAACTTTGAATTAACTCCAGGCATTCCGGAATTCAGCATACGTTCTCCATTAATCCATAAAGTATAGGATGAATTAATTGAAGGTACCATTAGAGAATATTTTATTCGTTTGGAAAGTCCTGTTATACGTAATCGATATGTTGCATAACCAAAAGATGAATTTGTCTGATTCGTTTGACTTCTGGAATAGATTTTCTCCCATGACCTGGGAAAATCAATAAACTCTCTTCCAAGTAAAGAGTATTCATTTCCAATAATAAAATCCTGAGGGAAGTAGAAGTGGTTCCAGTAAAATTCCCACTCACCCTTTAATAACAGTTTTCCATTCTCGGAAAAGGTCAGAGACTGATAATTTAATACACCTTTTTTAGTATAAGGGAAGTCTTCATTATCAAAACTGACTCTATAGAATATATAGAACATAGAGGAAAATAAAATAAATATAAATAATCCAATTCTTATCTTTTCCGTGTTGTCTAACAATTTCACTCCTTTAGTATAGTCTCCAATTCGTTTTCCTTCAATGAAACAAGTTTAATTATACCCTCCTTAAATCTACGAAAAAATTCATCCAGATCCTCAGGCTTCATTGCTAATGTTGATCTAAGAATTAAAAAATCATTTTGAGGAAGGTTTGGTGCTTCATATCCAAATTGAGATCCCGGACGGGTAATAAAACCAGTATTTAGAGTGCAATGATTATAATTCATAAAATAAATCATTAGATCTGTACTGTCTTCAATTAATGCGGGGAGATTTTTCCTTTTGAATTTTGACAGTATATACCACCCTGCATCAGGATTATTAATTGTAAAAAAAGTGTATCCAATATAGCTATTAATTGAATCCACATGCTTCTGAGCACGAATAAGCTGACTGCGAATATAGGAGTTATTTTTATCGATCCATTTCTTTGAAGAAAAAGCATATGCAGCTACAACTCCTACTTCAGTAGAAACTTCAACTCCATCAGAACCCTCATGTGCCATAAGAGCCTTCATTCTAGAAATAATACTTGTTGTATCTCCGGGAATAACTGCACCGCTTGCAGCAAATCCTATTCGTGCAGAGGCATAACCTAATGTTTTTGAAGGGGAAACAATGGTTATTGTGTAGTCATACATACTTGCAAATTTTCCATTCACAGAAGCTATGGAAAAAATACTCAACCCCTTTTTTAAAATAGAACCGTTATAAACCTGATCTGCAATAAGAAAAACAGGATTATTTTTATTCTTTTCGTTGTATTCCAGTATGACTCCGGCGATATCTCTCATCTGCTCTTCCGGCATAATAGCACCCGAGGGATTTGCAACTACACTTAAATAAACTGCTTTAATGTCTCCCCTTTTCTCCAATTCCTTGTGTATATGCGTTGCATCAATTCTTTCTATTACTTTTAGGTGGCCGTTGTGAAAGGATGGAGCCTTTACCAGGCTTTGATAGTGACCTTGCGGAACAAGTATAGTTCCAGGTGTACGTTTTCTAAAATCTCTCCCATTCTCACCAACACTAACATCTTTAGTCATAAGTACTGCAATAAGTGCATTAAATAGGTTTTTGAAGCCAGTTCCCATTACTACCTGATTTTCTTCTACAGGAAGGCCCAGGTTCTGAAAATAGTTCTTCATTAAGGCAAGGCTTTCATCCTGACCATGGCAGTTATCAAGATAACCAGTAGAACCTATTTTTTCGTTTTTCTGCCAATCGAGAAAATCTTCAAAAGGTAATTTATTCATGGAGGATCTTTTCCATAGATCCTTATATGCTTCATACAGATCTATAAAATAGCCTTTAGCAGGACAAAAATTTCTTATCAGATCTACCAGGGGGATTTCTTCTCTTTCCGCAAGTGAGGAAAGATACCCCAGAAGCTGTGTATGGTTTTGGGTATGATGAATATGGGCTTCAAGAGCCATAGGGTGAGGTGAAAAGAAAAACTGTCCACCAATGTGTGCATTAATTGCTGCTGGATTACCTGTTAACTTTGGTTTTTTCTTTGAGACTATACGGGCAACCTCAATATAATGAGATAAAGTCCCAGGGATAATATTTTTCATAGTAGGAAAATTCCTTAATCGCAAAAATGGATTTTTCCTGGTTGGTTTAATACTATAAATTCCTTGACCTGATGTCAAGAAAGGAATCAGTTTATTCCCAGGAAAAAGTATAATCCATCCTCCATCTATTCCGGAGTTCCACCATCTGGTTTTGGAGAACTTCCGGTACAGGACATCCATGATCTTTGCGGTACTCCCATGCATCCCATTCTTTTTCTCCGGCAGTATAAATTCGTTCGGCCCCAGGTGCTTTCTCTGAATTCCTTAGATCGCGTACTATTGCACCGGCAATTTTCTTAAAAGTTTCAAGACCAAGAAAAAATTCAGGATTTATGGCAATAAAGAAGTGTCCCAGAGGATATGGAATTCTTTCCCCTTTTTCATTAAAACCGTTCAAATCCTTAAGAAATGAACCACCCTGAAGAGCCGCAGACAGTACTTCAACTACGGTAGCAAAACCATATCCTTTAAAACCTGCTGTTAGTTCCCCAAGTCCCCCAAGAGGGGCCATTGCTGCCTTTCCTTTTGTGAGGTCCACAAGAATCTGATCCGTATCAGTTCGTGTTTTTCCGTCTTTTCCTATAACCCATCCCTCGGGAAGTTGCTTCCCTTCACGACTGTACATCTCAATTTTACCCCGCTGAGATACAGAAGTGGCACAATCAAGTACAAATGGAAATTCTTCATCAGTTGGAAACCCTATTGTGAGAGGATTTGTTCCAAGCATATTTTCTACACCGAATGTTGGAGCAATAGATGGTCTGGCATTTGTCCCGTTAAAACTGATCATACCTGCTTCACTTGCCATTAGCGAATAATACCCTGCAATTCCATAATGAGTTGAATTACGGACAGTTACCATTCCTATCCCGTTTTCTTTAGCCTTGTCTATTGCCATCTGCATGGCTTTTTTAGAAACTACATGACCCATGCCGTTATTTCCATCCAGAACTGCAGTTGTAGCAGTTTCTTTGACAATATCAATCTTTGTTTCTGGATTTAGTATTCCCCAATCTATTCTGTCAATATATATGGGCTTAAGTCTTCCTATCCCGTGTGAATCAATACCTCGTTTATCTGAAGTAATAAGGACATCAGAGATAATCCCTGCATCTTTTTCAGGAACACCGCAGTTTATAAGGCACTCCTTCATAAAACTTTCCAGCGTTTCAAAATCCACCCATCCACACTCTTTATAATTGTCTTCATAAGCCATGTTTATTCTCCTGAACCTGACATTATTTATGGTTCTCATTAATAGTTTTATTTTTTGTCATTCTAGCTGAGGGATGTTATTTTGTAAATTGTTATGTGAGTATATTAGTTACTTGATTAATTGCGTAATTAGCATAGAAGCTTATGAAGAAAAAAAATTTGAAAGTGAAATCTATTTCAAACTAAAAGACGCTGAATTCGAGGCAAAATCAACTGATAAAAGATATTCTCACGATGAAGTTTTCTCAGATTTAAGATCCGTATTATCATCTAAGATAAATAAAAAAAATGTATGAGCTTAAATATCTTCCATTGGCAATAAAGGATTTACACGGAATTATAGATTACATTACAAATATCTTAAAAGCACCTGAATCTGCAGGTAATCTACTTGATTATCTTGAAATATCTATATCCAGACTCAGGCAATTCCCATTTGCATTTAAAATATATCAATCTGCAGAACCCCTGAAAACTGAATACAGGATGTTGCCAATAAAAAACTATTTTGTGTTCTATGTTGTAATTGGGAATATAGCTGAAATACACAGAATTATTAATGGCAGGATTAACCTGGATCTATTTTTAGAAAAGAAATTGATTTTCTCATATAATAGACTTCTCTAAAAGGCCAGCCCACCAACTTGTTAATTGGCCATATATCGATCTTTTTTTCAACTACGAAATCAAGTCTTTCATACAGTTCTCTGGCTCTTGGATTCGTATCAACAACCTGAAGTGTAATGTCTCTGAATCCTTTATTCAAAGCTAAATTGGTAAGTGAATCAAAAAGCATACTTCCAATACCCTTTCCCCTTGCAATATCTGCCACTGCAACCAGTTCAACATATACTTCATTTACTTTAGGTATGTGAAAGAAGAACATAGTCAATTTTATAATTTTTGGAATAGCCCGGAATAAACCGTATATGGAAACAAGATCTTTAAATGTTATATTTATAAAGTTACCTTTAGTAGTTGTAATACCTAATATCCCTAACAAGTTTCCATTTTTTTCAGAATAAATGCAGTTGTTAATATCAATTGAAGCTTTAATTAATTTTATTGATTTTTTATCCTTTCCCAGTATGGGAATGAATTTTTCATTAAATGCTTCCAGCAATAATTCTGCGGCAGATTGTTTGTATTTTTCCGGTAATCCTTTTTTTATTATCACCCTGGATATCCTTTCAATTTGACATTCTTAATACTTCTTCATCATATGAAGGTTCAATATGAGACCCTGGTGGGATAATAAGGAAATCTTCATTCCAGTCTCCCCGGAGGAGGCCTTTCAACAGAGATATATTTCCTTTCAGCATTATATATTCCTGTTTTCTTTTTTCTGCTGCTAATAAAAAATTAGAGATATTCTCTTCAACAGATGTTTCCTGAAGATCGATATAAAAAAGGGGCTCATCATTTGTTTTCCCAGCCACTTCTTTAATCAAATAATCAGCATTCTCCTTTCCATATTGTTCTATCAGTTCTTCATAAGTCTTATCGAGGCCAAATATTTTCCCTTCTTCACTTGCATGAAAATGGGATTCATTGCTCTCCATATAACCATTGCAACTCCATGAGGCACTTAAATTATCACTGAAATGGGACTTGAAGGTATTTCTGCTACCTAATAGAATTGTGCAGCAATCATGGGCTTTTGGTAGAACCAAAGGTAAATTATCTGATCGAATTCCAACTAAAGAATTTCCGCAAAGGCCGTATGCTAATATAATAGCATCAAAATCATCTTTGTTTGTTTTATCAATTTCTTCCTGAATCAATATTTTTAATTTGGCAGGTTCATTATGTGCTCCCAGATTCAAATAAACCGGGAAAATAGAATTTGAATTGTTATACAGTATGCTGGAAATTTCTCTTATAAAAATGCTGCAGCTGATCAATTTATATCTCTTCATGCGTACAAATTATAAGGTAATACAGGTTGAGATACCAGTTAATTATTATACTTTTTTTTACTACCTCTTTCATGCTTTTTGGAGATAAAGAAAGAGAAAACAAGTTCCCTTTTGTTTTGTCTGAACCTGTGGGAGCGCTTTTTTTTTGCTTAAAATTGTCTCGGTTGTCATGAAATCTCAAACTTAAAAGAAAAATCCCAAAGACAGTATGTTATTCCCGGATCAACAAAGACAGAAATATCATCTGAGACAATTTGCAGCTGGGCCACAAAATACAGACTCCATGGAAAAGAAGGCTTGCTTCCCAAACAAAGGGAAGATAGAGGTCGACCCAGATCTTTTAAAGACAGTGAAGCACAGGCAATTATCGAGAAGTTAGAGAAAAAACCAGAACTAA
>JAJRQE010000334.1 GCA_024280415.1 Spirochaetota bacterium
ACTCCGGTTACCTTCATCAACAATCCAGTATTCTTTTACATGGTTACGCTAATACAAGCTAACCTACAGCCCGAAAAACTCCTCCAGGAACTCTGCAACCCCATCATCAGTATTTGAAAGAGTCACCTCATCTGCAATCGACTTAAGTTCCGAAGTGGCATTCTCCATGGCGACACCAGTACCAGCAACCTTAATCATACTTATATCATTATCCCCATCTCCAAAAGCCATTATATTGGTAGTTTCTATTCCAAGATGTTCGGCAACTTCATAAAGAGCATCACCTTTCGAAACACCCCCAGGCATAAATTCCAGATAAACAGGGTTGGAAAAGGTTACAGACAGATTCCCGGAGTAAAGCTCTTTTATTGAATTACTCAGACCTTCGAGTTTTTCATGAGCTCCAAGATACATCAGCTTGGTAAAATCATGGGGTTTCATGGTATCAAAGTTAATTACTTTCCCCCTTAAATTAACATGATTTTCGTAGGCTTCTGCTTCGGGAGTCATTTTTTCAAAATAGAGTGTTCCATTACTGTAAGCCTGAAAATGAACACACTTCTCTCTTGCAAAACTAACCAGATGCCCTGATATATCATTATCAATTGTGTGGTTCCTGATTATCACACCATCTGCCTGCAGAACCTGAGCTCCATTGTAACAAATAACAGGAGAATTTAGTTCCAGTTCATTTTTAAAGGGGAGAAGGGCTTCATAACTTCTTCCCGTCGAGAGCATCAGCTCTATTTCCCTCTCTTTTAACTTATTTAAAACCTTTTTTATTCTGGAAGAAATTTGACCTTTTTCGTTAAGAAGAGTTCCATCCATGTCAAATGCAATTGCCCTGATATCATTTCTCTTCATCGAGAAATTCCTCTACATAGTCGTTTAAATTTTCATAATTACCTTCATCTCTCCTGTCTTTTTCTCTGTAAAGATCAAGATCTGATTTTGATAAAATATCATCAACTCCGTCAGGTCCGGCTGAATGAAGTCCCATACTATAGCTGACAGAAAGAACATTTCCACTCTTATTCAATTCTGCCCTGTCGAGGAATATCCTCTTACGTACTATCTCCGCATCTTTAAGGGATGTATCAGGCATCAATACCACAAATTCATCCCCTCCATACCGAAAAACAGAGTCGACACTACGAATATTTCGTTTTAGGATCTCTGCAGTTTCCTTCAAAACCTGATCCCCTGCTATATGTCCATGTTTATCATTTATTTTTTTAAAATAATTAATATCGAGCATCAGAAGGGATAATGGGTGATTGTATCGTTTACACCGCTCAACTTCTTTTGGGAGAAATCTATCAAGACTTCTTCTGTTGAGCAAATCTGTCAGACCATCCGTGGAAGCTATCTTTTTTATCGCTTTAAGATAATAAAATTTTTCCAGAGCTACTGCGGCAAAATCCGCAATTGTCTGCAGAAGTTTCAGTTCATAGGGAGTAAAGGGTTTACCATTAAGTTTATTTATCAGCTCAATAACTCCAAAAACTTTATTATTAACCTTTAGTGGTACACCAATTATAGAATCTGTTGTAAATCCTGTTATTTCATCAACCTTTCCCAGAAACCGTCCATCTTCCTTTACATTCTTTATTATTACAGATTTCCCTGTTTCTGCAATCCAGCCCACAATTCCTTCACCTTTGGGAATTTTAATTCCCGGAAGTTTGTCTGCACTTTCTCCCACTGCTATTTTAAAAGTCAGTTCACCTGTCGTATTATTTTTCAGCAACAGAGACCAGTTCAAGGGAACAAAAATAGTTCCAATCTTTTCCATAACCTGATCAAGCATCTCTCTCATAGTTCTGGCAGATGTTATTGCCACACCAATATCAGTAAAAAAAGAAAGTTTTACCATGTCAGTTATATCTTCTTTATATTCATCCATCTCAGAAATACTCCCCTTCAAGCATCTGCCGTATAAACCATGATAGCAAAAGCCTCTAAAGTTTTTCATTTGAATATTATATCCAAAATGTAATATAATCCAGATAATGAACACTAAAACACTTAAAAATGATTCGCTCCTAATGCTGACGGCCATTATCTGGGGATTTTCGTTTACCGCCCAAAGGGCTGGAATGGAATTCATAGGTCCCTTTACCTTCAATGGTGTCCGATTCTTAATTGGAGCTCTGTCTATACTCCCTCTTATATTTATAACCAAGGATAATTCCACAAAGTCAGGCAGAACCAATATAAACCTGAAATCTCTTTTACTCTTCGGCTCTGCAGGGGGAACGCTCCTCTACCTTGGTTCATCTCTTCAGCAGGCGGGAATGGTCTACACAACAGCAGGCAAAGCAGGTTTTATAACAGGAATGTATGTAATTCTGGTACCTATCCTGGGCATTCTTTTCAGGCATAAGGCTGGGTGGCAGAGGTGGGCTGGAGCAGTTTTATCCCTGGTGGGACTCTATTTTCTCTCTGTAAAAGGTGCGGTAAGAATAAACAAAGGAGATATTCTCGTCCTCTTAAGTGCTCTCTTCTGGGCTCTCCATGTTATTGCAATATCGTATTTTTCACCGAAGGTAAATGCTTTAAAACTGGCCTTTACCCAGTATCTCTTCTGTGGTATTTTAAGTCTTGCTTCTGCATTTATTTTGGAAGATATTCAAACAACAACTCTGATTCTTGCATGGATTCCTGTTTTTTATGGTTCTGTTTTCGCAGTCGGGATTGCCTATACAATACAGGTTTATGCACAAAAGAAGGTTCACCCTGCTCATGCAGCTATAATACTCAGTCTGGAAGGGGTCTTTGCTGTAATAGGGGGATGGCTGATTCTGGGAGAATCACTTGGAGTAAAGGGTCTAATTGGTTGTGCCCTTATGCTTGCAGGAATGTTTATCTCCCAAAGTACGCTTTTGGGAAAGGAGAAATAACTTTTAACTGTAAATCCTGTTTCGCCCCTCCCTTTTTGCCTTATAGAGAAGATCATCAGCTTTTTTTATAAGCTCTGCGGAGGTTTCATCTCTATGCTCGACAAGCCCCCCGCTTATGGATATATGAAATATCTGATCAGAGAAAGTCATACCGGTAACCATTTTTCTAAAGGATTCAACTTTATCCCGGCAATCCACCAGATCATTATTCTGAAGAATTGCCATAAATTCCTCACCGCCGTATCTACCGCAGACAGCATCATCCCCGAAAGAATCATCAAATTTCTGTGAAAGGTTCATAAGGACAAGATCTCCAACCTGGTGTCCATAGCTGTCGTTAACATTTTTAAAATGATCAATATCGATAAGAAGTACACAAAATTTTAGATGTTTCCTTTTTTTGCGCATTATGCTGCTGCCTACAAAATCATAGATATATCTGTGGTTATAAAGACCTGTAAGACCATCTGTTATAGCCCGTTTTTCAAG
>JAJRQE010000031.1 GCA_024280415.1 Spirochaetota bacterium
AACAATGTCTGGGATAAATTAAGAAATACTTATTTTTCTACGTTTAACAAATTGGTTTATGGGGAATTACCAAATGACACTGATATATTGGAAACGTTGAAAATAATAAATGAAAGAATGAAAAATATAAATTGGGAAATAGAATAACGAACGCCCAACAATGTATATAAGTCATTGGGCGAATGGTAGTTAAAATGAAAGATTATGAATATAAACAAACGGTATAGTGAATTGAAAGTTAGGTGTTTCAAAAACGCCCAACGCCTCATGTACTCACCGTTATGCACAATCCTCTAGTCCCTATGGGGAAGTAAATTAATGGTTTTCTGTTAAAGATGTTTGTAGAGAACAGAAAGCCGCATTGGTAACGAAAGTCAAAAGTATTTCCGGGTTTACAAGATATCGTAACGGTTTTAAAGAAAACCATTGCCCGCTCGTGGGAAAAATACAAATCCTTTATGAAAGATTTCCAAAATAATATTGATAAGTTATAACAATTGTGGTATATTTATAGTGGGATATCCCATAGGAGCAGTTTATGAGTATTGTTAAGGAATATGAAGCTAAATTAGATAATAAGCATAGAATTACAATTAGAGGAAGTGAATATCAGTACTTTAAGGTTAAACAGTATGGTGATGGTCATTTAGAGTTATTACCTAGAATTTTAGTCGATCCCAAAGAAATTTCCAGGAATACTCTAAAGATGATGGATAAATCAGTTGAGAATCTACGAAACGGAAAAGTATCAGAACCTATCAATTTAGATTTAATTGAAGAAGATTAGAATCTAATGAATTTCATTATCAGAATGGGTATTCCGGAAATGGAAGATTTATGGAACAGCTTATGTAACAAATTAGAAAAAGGTACATTGAAAGGAAATGATAAAACACTATTGAAAAAACTAACAAAGGTACTGAATTTTCTACAAAAAAATCCCCAATATCCTAGATTAAGAACTCATGAGATAAAGAAACTGAGTAAAAGATATGGAATTAGAGTTTGGCAGTCATACCTTGAAAATAATACTCCAGCTGCTGGTAGATTATTCTGGGTATATGGTCCAGATAGAAAAGATATTACAATAATTGGAATTGAACCTCATCCTGAAGATAAAAAAGATGGTTATGAGAAAATTAGATTATCTTCATTGTAAAAAATCAGATCAGAAAATAGTAGAAGAAGACATTCTCATCAGTTACATGGATATTCCTGAGAAATTATCTTAAAATTCACCAAACAAATCCTATAACAGTGGCTATACGACATTTTGCTGGATGTTTTGCAGGGGTGTGGTATAATCATTTCAGGAAGAAAAAGATAACAGGGGTACCGTCAAAAAACCAGGCTACAAAGCAAAACGTCGCATACACTTGCCCGCTAACGGTAATTACGAGACTTATGTGCTATAGTGCCTTGCCATCCGTGGCAAGGCAGGGTGAGATCTAAAATATTAAAGAAATGAATTGATTTATCAGTCTTAATATAGTATCATATAAGTACTGGAGGATAATTTATGAATTTTAGAAATGATATTCGTCCAATTTCATATATAAAAACAAATGCTGCAGATATGTTAAAAAGAGTAAATGAGACGCGCAACCCTATAATCATAACTCAAAATGGTGAAGCAAAAGCCGTTCTTCTAGACACAGAGTCTTATCAGAGTATGATAAATAGCATGGGTATATTAAAAGTTCTTTCTCAAAGTGAAAACGACATCGAAAAAGAAAATTTACAGGATCAGGATAATATGTTCTTGGAGTTCGATAAAAAAATGAGAAAATTAGGTAAAGCACAATGACTAATATTGGAACCTTTGTTAAGAAATGAAAAAATATAAAGTTGTATGGACCTTTACCGCAAAAAAGGATCTTGAGGATATTATAGAGTATATAAGCAAGGATTCAATTGAGATAGCAATAGAGAAATATGAAACAATAAAAAATACAGCACTAAGGTTAGATAAATATCCAGAACAGGGAAGAATAATTCCAGAATTGCTGGATCAAAATATAAGAAAATACCGGGAAATCATTATCTCTCCGTGGAGATTAATGTATAAAATAGAGGGAAGTTTTGTCTATGTTATGGCAGTCATAGATGGAAGAAGAAATATAGAAGATATTTTACTTAAAAAACAATTGCGGTAAGACATAATACAAGACGCTTCACAAAGACTTTACTACTGTCACGGTTTTTGCAAGAAAATATCAGGCTTGAAAATAGAGAAAGCAAAAACAAACACGTTCCAGCTTAACACAAAGCTCGTGAGCTTGACCTTAATGGCGACATGAGGTTGTCATTTTATATAGTTTAGGAGGAAAAAATATCTCTCACTAAACCTGATATTCTGTTATCAGTATCCTAGGATGACAGGCGAGATTACGCGCTGTGTAATTAGCCTGGAGCTCATCTGACAACGTACCAAAGATTCGTAAGAGTCGGGGTCTGAATTGTGTGTTTTTTGCAAGTGAACATTCGATTAAGCACAGTCATAAGAAAATGGCCAAACAGGCTGGTCTATTCAGCATAGATTAACAGGGGCTTGAGCTGTGTGCGGTGAAAATCGCTTGCACAGTTCTTAGGGGGCAACGGGGGCGTAAGCTCCCCGCTCTACCCGGACACTTCTCCGACTTAGAAATATCTGAAAATCCAAACTGAAATAGACTTCTTAGAATCAACAACCACCTCCGAAGGTGGTGGCTTTAGCTCTAGTAAAAGTTTTATTTTTAAGAAATTTTAATGGAGGACTTGACTCTGGAGCTAGTTAACTGAAGTTGAATATGAGTTAGTGAATGATACTGGTACGGAATATGGCTGTGAATTTTACGAATTTAAGGAAAAGAAAGAAACTTCCAGTGGTAAAAAAATATTTGGGCTTAATAATCAAAAATATTGAACATAATCAGATATTGTGTTACTATCGGTTAGTAGCACAATCATGGATACCGATATATGAATGAGAAGTTATTAAAGAGTATTGAAGGGAAGAAACGCGAACTTGATCGAAATAGACCATTAAATCCATCAATAGTTAGAAAATTGGAAGAAGAATTCTCTATAGCCTGGACATACAATTCTAATGCAATTGAAGGGAATACACTTACATTACAGGAAACAGAAATAGTAATTAATACTGGCATAACAATTGGTGGCAAGACAGTAAATGAACATTTTGAAGCAATAAATCATAAAAAAGGAATTGATTATCTAAAATTAGTTGTAGATAAAAAAGAAACAATAACGGAACAAACTATAAAAAATTTACATTCATTTATCCTCAAATCAATTGATGATGTAGAAGCTGGAAATTACCGAAAGCAAAATGTGAGAATTGTAGGAGCAAATCATTTACCGCCACAATCGATAAAAATTCCACGTCTCATGAATGAATTTATAGAATGGTTAAATGAATATGAATATAATAAAAATATTGCAGAACTTGCTGCAGATATCCATTACAAACTGGTAATGATACATCCTTTTATTGATGGGAATGGCAGAGTAGCAAGATTATTAATGAATTTATTATTAATGAAGCATGGTTATCCTCCAGCAATAATATTGAAAGTTGATCGGAGAAGATACTACAGAGTTTTAAATGAAGCAAATTTAGGAAAACTAGAGCCATACAATGATTTTATAGGAAGATCGATTGAACGTTCATTAATAATATATTTGAATAGTATAGAACCGGATCAGGATGAAAAGAGAATGTTTATTAATCTAATGGAAGCTACTAAATATTGTGAATATTCTCAGGAGTATCTATCTTTGCTGGCAAGAAAAGGAAGAATAGCTGCAGTAAAAATAAATAAGAACTGGATGACAACAAGAGAAGCCATTGAAGAATATATAAAAACTAAAGAAAGATGATAACAAAAAAATGAACACAGACGCCTTCTAGTCGCTGCGCTCCTGCGATGGCCCTTGTTAGCTCGACGTTATGTCGAAGAATTTTTGGAATCATGTTCGGGCGGTGTACACAATTGTTTAAATTTTTCTCAAATTTGAGAGATATATTTGTTTAAAATTACGATTTACGCAGTGGGAGATTAATTTTCTTTAATTAACTTACCGGCTCATAGCTGAGCCGGTAAGTTATAGGTGCATAATGAGAGTACTGATCTTTATAATGCTCTTTTTGCAGCTTTTGTCAGCAGTTCCATGAGTTTCTCTGAGGGATTTTTAACCTTAGCCAGAAAAATCATTGCAGCAATTACATAGGGTTTGTAACTTGCTTCTTTGTACATGGGAACCCGGTATCTGTCAAATACAGAGGCTACCACCTCTCCCCGTTTACAGCTGACTCCTGAAATATCTGCAGGAAGACAGTGCATATAGAGAGCTTTTCCATATTTGGTTGTAGACATAAGCTCTTCTGTTGTTTCCCAGTCCATATGTTTTGCATTCTGAGCCAGAAGATCTTTTTCAAGGGCGGCAATTCCAGCATCATCACCTTCTGCATAGAGATTGGTTCTCGTCTCCATTGCGGCAAAAGGAGCCCAGCTCTTTGGATAGACAACATCTGCATCTTTAAATGCCTCTGCCATACTGTTTGACTTTACAAACTTACCACCAGATCTCTCTGCATTAATTCTTGCAACCTCTTCTACCTCAGGCATTATTTCATAACCCTCTGGATGAGCAAGATGAACCTCGGCACCGAATCTTGTCATAAGTCCGACTATCCCCTGAGGAACAGAAAGGGGCTTCCCATAAGAAGGTGAATAGGCCCAACTCATTGCAATCTTCTTACCTTTAAGGTTTTCAACTCCTCCGAAATGGTTTATTAAATGAAGGGCATCGGACATACTCTGAGTAGGATGGTCAATATCACACTGAAGGTTTACCAGGGTGGGTCGCTGTTCAAGAACTCCGTCTCTATAGCCTGCTTCTACAGAATCGGCAACTTCCTTCATATAGGTATGTCCCTTGCCTATATACATGTCATCTCGTATACCAATTACATCTGCCATAAACGAGATCATATTAGATGTTTCTCTTACTGTTTCTCCATGGGCAATCTGGGATTTTGACTCATCAAGAACCTGTTCTTCAAGACCGAGAAGGTTACATGCACTTGCATAACTGAATCTTGTTCTTGTTGATGCATCCCTGAAGAGTGAAATTCCAAGACCGCTATCAAATATTCTTGTAGAGATATTTCTCTCTCTCATTGCTCTGAGAGCATCTGCAACGGCAAATGTTCCCTTTAACTCATCGAGAGTCTTTTCCCAGGTAAGAAAAAAATCATTGCTGTACATATTTTTTGTGTTTAGTCGTCCAAGAGATCTTATCATCTCTTCAATTCGGATTGTATCCATTGTTTCTCCTTTGGGGTACGGCGCACCATACCCTTAAATATATATATTTTTATTATTATATCTTACCCAATTCACGAAGGATTTTTTCCGGCGTTATAGGCCAGGATCTCATCCAGATCCCTGCAGCATCGTGGATTGCATTGGCAATTACCGGAGCAGCTCCGTTTGTTGCAATCTCTGAAATAGATTTTGCGCCGTAAGGGCCAAATGGATCATCGGTATAGATCAGTTTTGCCTGAAAATCTTCGGGAACATCTCCGATCATTGGTACCCCATAACTGCGGAGGTCGGTGTTTACGGCACGTCCATCACTGTCGTAAACAAGCCCCTCATAGAGTGTATGCCCTATAGACTTGAGAACACCACCATATATCTGCCCCTGGGCAAGTTCCGGATTTATTGGCATACCTGCATCCTGAAGGGCATAGTATTTCTGTATTTTAATCGCGCCTGTTCTTGTATTTACAGCTACCTGGGTAAAATGAGCACCATAGGGAAAGGCTGCATCGTCTGTTGTAAAATGTCCCTGTCCTATGAGCTGTCCCTGACCTTCGCCTGCCTGGGTATACCATGCAAGTTTTGAATAAGTCAGCTCATCTTTTTTTCCGACCACTTTACCGGGATATTCAATTTTAAGATCCTTTACAGATTCGTTCATTATTTTGGATGCTGCTTTTAAGATTTCCTCTTTCATATCCTCTGCAGCAAGAAGCGCAGCACTTCCGGAAAAATATGTTCCACTTGAGGCGTAAGCTCCAGTATCGAAGGGGGTGTTATCCGTATCTCCGGACAGTATGGATACATTTCCCATCTCAGTCTGTAGCACCTCGGAAGCCATCTTGACACTTACTGTATCCAGACCTGTTCCAAGATCTGCCCCTCCGGAGAAGAGCATAAATGTACCGTCCCCAAGCATTTTTATTGTTGCATTTGCCTGATCAAGTCCCGGAAGTCCGGAGCCCTGCTGGATAATTACAACACCCTTACCAATTTTTACATCGGGATCATCGGAAACTTCTTTTTTTCCCCACTCTATCATCTCTGCTCCCTCTTTAAGAGAAGCACCAAGACCACAGCTTACTGCAGGTGCAGCAACACCCTCTCTTCCCTCTCCGAGGCACTTGAGTATTTCCAGCATAGAACCTTCATGAACCCTGTTCAGTTCAAGAAACTCCATCGGATCCATTCCCAGCTCTTCTGCCATCTCAGCTGCCGCCATCTGCATAGCATAGGAACCTTTAGGTGCACCGTAACCCTGGTATGCCCCTGTAGGAGATGAATTGGAATAGTATGATACTACATCAAATTTGAAATTATCACAGAGAAAAAGGGGCAGAGATTTTGAACATGCATTCATGGGAACTGTCAGAGCATGGGCTCCGTAAGGCCCAGCATTTGCCTTTAAATCCATGTATACAGCTGTAAGCTTACCATCCTTTTTAGCTCCGATCTTTACCTTTATTTTCATGGGTTTTCTGGTACTGCAGGACTCAAATTCCTCTTTTCGTGAATACTGATGGAAAATAGTTCTTCCTGTAGTATAGGTTGCATAGGCACATACCTCTTCAAGAAGAATGTCCTGTTTGGAGCCGTATCCACCGCCAACCCGTTCCTTTATAACCCTTATTTTATTCTGACTTATACCCAGAACAGTAGCTGTAATTCGCCGAACATGAAAGGGAACCTGGGTAGAACAGTGCATAATTAGCCTGTCTCCATCCATCTTTGTATAGACAACATGCATCTCCAAAGGAGTACACTGTATATGACTTTCAGGCTGATATTCCCTTTCTATAATAACATCGGCTTCTGAAAAACCCTTTTCAATATCACCGATTCCCCCGGAAATTCCTGCTGCAATATTTTTCCGTGGATCGCCTCCAATGGGAAACTGATAAATAATCTTTCCATCCCTGGAATTGTAGTTCTTATTTATTTCATCAAGATTTTCAGGAGCTCCTGCATGATAAATAATCTCCCCGTTATGAATAAGGGGAGCACCGGGAGCTGAGGATTCATCAATTGTCATGGCATGGGGGAGAACTTCATACTCAACTTTAATTTTAGAGAGCGCGAGTTCTGCAATTTCATAACTGTCTGCCACAACTGCAGCTACTCTGTCTCCAACATGATTAACCTTTTCTCCGAAAAGTCTTCTGTCATATGGAGAAGGTTCGGGAAATCCCTGCCCAGCCTGGGTATACCAAGTATCGGGAGTATTCCTATGAGTAAGTATAGTCACAACACCAGGTATTTTTTCGGCTTCAGAGCTATCAATATTCTTAATATAGGCACTTGCATGAGGGCTTCGCAGCATTTTTAAAACAGCAGATCCTTCCTCTCGTCTGTCTTCGACAAAAACTCTTTCACCACGAACAAGCTTGGCTCCGTCAACTTTTCTCTTTACCTTACCTATAAATTTCAGTTCATCCTTAAACTCAGGGGGAACTGAATTTTTATATTCCGGATCATTCTTTCGCATCTGTGCAAGAGCAACAGCTGTATAGAATTGCTCATATCCACTGTCTCTGATAAAAATTGCAGACATTGCATCTTTTATATCCTCTTTGGAAGGATTTGGAATACGTTCCAGAAGATCTGTTAATACAAGAGCCGCAGCAGGAATATTATAAGCTGACTGAACGATACCAGAATCGACCATTGCAGACTGTACAGGGGAGAGAACTCCATGGTCAGAAAGACTCTCTACAGTCCTTATTCGGGATCCTTCAGCCTGAGCAGCAATAAGGAGAGAAGAACTAACTATTTTCCCATCCATAATGATTGTATCTGATCCTGCAAAGGAGTATCCGTCATCACTGTTTCTTACAGAATTTATTCCAATTCTATAGAGAAGTTCACGGAGATTCTCACCTCCTTCTGTATATATCTGTTTTGGTGTTCCATTAAGTGTTAAGTTAAGTTTCATTTTTTATGCCCCCTTTCCTGACTGCTCTTCAAAAGAGAGATCCACAGAGTGGGCAATCATGGTTCCGCTAATATATTTCTTATAGACAGCTGATCCCTGAAGATCACTTTCAGGATCGATAGAGTCTGATACTGCTTTTACAAGGCTTTCACCACGAAGAGATCCGTCAAGGACAGCAGCTTCAATATTCTTTAATCTGACAACATGGGAAGAAACACATCCGACAACAATTACAGCATCATTGTCTGAAATTCTTACAGCAGTGATTGAAGATGGATAAGCCCCTGAAGATTTTCTGGCAACATCAAGAATACAGGTTCCGGAGACTTCAGGAAGAATAATCTGAGTGATAAGGCTATCTTTCTCATCACGTATATACTTTTCAACACACATAATCCCTTCATTTGCAGTTTCAACATCTGCCTTCAAGGCAATCAGACAGGGAAGGAGGAATGATTCTGATCTGTTTGCAGCAATATTACCTCCCAAAGTAGCCATATTCCTAATATTCCGTGAAGAAATATATCCGGCGGCCTTTTGAAGGGCTTCGGGAACCTGGGTTGAATCTATCAATTCCTGCATTGTCAGACCAGCACCCAAAAAGAGAGCCCCACCCTCTTTCTTCACTTCCCTGGGGAGAAGATTCTGAAGGAGGATTACCTTTTCGATCTGAGGTTTTCCAACCAGACGTCTTGCCTCATGAAATGGAGTCCAGTTTAACTGGGTTCCCCCTGCCATATAGCAGGTGTCGGAACTCTTTAATTCAACTGCTTCTTTTATTGAAGCAGGATTGTATACTTCCTGTATCATCTATGCCTCCTTAATCATTCTTTCAGAGATCCTGTTTGCCTTATCGGTTAATTTCTGCTCATCAATACCTGTAAGGCGTCCCTTTTCAACTGCAATCCTTCCATTAACTATGGTGTAGTCTGTACCATGATTGTATCCGGAGAAAAGTAAAGCAGCCAGAGGATCAGATAAGGATCCTGCATATTCCATTTTATTGATATTAAAAATTGCTATATCCGCAGCCCACCCCTCCTGAAGTTGTCCAACTTTTTCAAAATTGAGAAGTTTAGCTCCATTTTCAGAGGCAAGTTTAAAAATATCCCTTGTCTTAACTGCATCTGCACCATACTGAACTCTCTGAAGTAACAGTGCGTTCCTCATCTCTCCAAGCATATCGGAGGTATCGTTGGATGCAGAACCGTCAACTCCGATTCCTACATTTATATCTGTAGGGAGCATCTCAGTCACACGGCATATACCTGAACCCAGACGCATATTGGATGAAGGACAATGGGCTATATGAGTTTTAGTCTCACTTAAAAGTTTAAGTTCATCATCGTTGAAATGAATTCCATGGGCATACCATACATCTTCACCTATAAACCCCGTATCTTCCATGAGCTTTAAAGGTCTTCTGCCGTACATTTCCACACAAAAATCATTTTCGTCCTTTGTTTCCGCAAGATGAGTATGAAGCTTTACTCCATATTTCCTTGCAAGTTTTACAGATTCCTTCATTAAATCTTCGGTTACACTGAATGGAGAGCAAGGTGCGAGGGCAATCTTTTTCATTGAGAGTTCAGAATTGTCATGGTACTGATTAATAACCCGTTCACTATCCTTAAGAATCTCATCGTCTGTCTGTACAACAGAATCAGGGGGAAGACCTCCATCCTTTTTACTCAGGGACATGGATCCTCTGGTTGGAGAAAAGCGCATCCCTACATCTTCAGCGGCCTTAAACTGCAGACCCATAATATCGTCCGATACATTTCTGGGATAAACATAGTGATGATCAGTTGCAGTGGTACATCCGGTTTTTAAAAGTTCACCCATTGCAAGCTGTGAAGAGTAGTATATGGCATCTGCATCCAGATTCTTCCAGATTTCATAGAGATAAACAAGCCAGTCAAATAGCTTTGCATCCTGAACAGCCGGAAGATTTCTTGTCAATGTCTGATAAAAATGGTGGTGAGTATTGACAAATCCCGGGACAACAACATGGGTGGAACAGTCAATTATACTGTCACCTCCAGTCCGTGCAAAATCGATATTCCGTTCAATTTTTGCAACTCTGTTATCTACAATAAGTATATCATAACCACGAAGACCTTCCTCGTGTACCGATTTAAGGATAAAGTAACAATTTTTTAAGAGTATTCTACTCATAGTCCGCCACCTCATTTATAAATTTATCGAGAAGGTTTAGAGCAACCTTTTTTCTGTAAACCGCTGTGGAACGCTGGTCATCAATAGGAACAATAACTGTGCTGTAATCAGAAAGAATCGATTCCTTCCCAGCTTTTAATTCCGCCCTGGAAAGACCCAGTAATTTCTTTTCCAGTTCAACAGAACGAACAACTGTAGGTCCTACTGCACCAAAGGTCAAAGCTATCGAGTCAATCCGACCGTTTTTATAATCTGCGATCCCTGTAAAGGATAATTTTGAGAGTGCATTTGCCCTCCTGGTTCCTACTTTGGTAAAATTATCTATACTGGAGTTTTTTAAGGGAATAGTAATTGCTGTTACCAGTTCATCCTTTCCAAGAAGGGTTCTTCCAGGACCGGTTATAAACTCTACAACAGGAAGTTCTCTTGAACTCCCGTTTTTCTCCAGCCGGATAAGAGCATCCAGTGCATAGAGTGCACATACTGAATCACCTGCAGGAGAAGCATTACAAATATTGCCAGTTAATGTTGCATTGTTTCTTAAAGCAGGAGCTGCAATTGAAAGGACTGCATCTCTCAATACCCGGGGAGTATCAGGATGGTCAGCAACCATAGAAAGGGTAGCAGTTCCTCCTACTTCAAGACTATTCTCTATTTTTTTTATATACTTAAGTTCATGCAGGTGACCCACAAACATTACACTGTTTGTAAAGAGAGGAAGGGTTCCTGCCCAGCTCTGATAACGAACCATAAGGTCAGTTCCACCGGCCAGGGGAGTTGATCCATACTCCCCTCTTATTCTCAAAGCATCTTTTAAATCTTTAGGTCTATAGGAATCTACCATAGGTCTTTCCCCCTTTCAGAAGCAATCTGTACACCCTTAACTATTAGATCGTAACCGGTACACCGGCATAGATTCCCTGAAAGAGCCTCCCTTATCTCATCTACTGAGGGTTTCTTATTCTGTGTAAGAAGTGCATCAGTGGCCATCATCATTCCGGGAGTGCAGAAACCGCACTGTACGGCTCCTGCCGTTCCGAAGGCATCGATAATACACTTTCCCTTCTCGGTATCCCTGATTCCCTCGGGAGTAATAATTTCAGAACCCTCTGCAGCACCTAGAGGAATCATACAGGAATTAACCAGGACTCCATCTTTAAGAACAGCACAGGCACCACATTCCCCTTCTCCGCAGCCCTCTTTTACACCGGTCATCTTTTTATCTTCCCGAAGGACATCAAGAAGTCTTTTTAGGGGATCGGCTTTTACAGAAACCTCTTTCCCGTTTAAAACAAATTTAATCTCTTTCATTATCTGAGAGCCTCCATTATCATTTCCGGAGTTACTGGTATTTCATATATTCTTTTTCCGATTGCATTCTGCACAGCCTCTGCATAGGCGGGGGGTGCAGCATCGAAAACAAGCTCTCCTGCTCCCTTTGCCCCGGAGGGACCATACTTATAGGGATTGTCAATAAATACAGTATGAACTTCCGGAAAATCCAGAGAGGTGGGAATGGTATAATCTGCCATAGTACGCTGCATAAAAGCACCATTTTTCAGTTCACATTTCTCTATGGACGCATAACCCAGAGCCTGAATAACTCCACCCGAAGACTGCCCCTGCATTATAGTTTCATCTATTGTAACACCAACATCCCAGACAGCCCATACTCCTGTTGTCTTAACCTCGTATGTAAAAGGATCAAGTTCAACTTCGACTACATTAACTCCCCATCCATAAGAGGGATACGCATCTCCCTGAAGGGTTTCCTGCTCCCAGACAAACTCTTCCGGATGAGTATAAACATGCTCAGCCTCTGCACCAACACCCTCATCCCATTTTATCTTAAGCTTCTTTGCACACTCCTGTACAAGAAACCCCACAACCATGGTAGATCTGGAAGCACATGTGGGACCTGAATCGGGAACAATATCTGTATCGGGATTATCATAGACAATATCAAGATAATCGAGTTCCAGTTCCTTTGAAGCTATCTTGCGCAAAGCGGTCTGTAGTCCCTGACCCATTTCCACTACCGAAACGTAGAGCCCCGCTTTTCCGTCTTCCAGGCGTTTCATCTTTACAACGCCTTTAATAACTGCCTGCTCACCATTACCCGTAAATCCACCACCATGATTAACAAAGGAAAGCCCTATACCCCTAAGGGGATCATCTTCATATTTCTTAACCTTTTCTGAGTAATCGGACATCTCCTCTATTTTTGCAAGCATCCCTGGAAGTTTGACATCATCGTGCATCTTTGCATTGGTAATTGTTATATCGCCGGTTTTAATAAAATGTTTTCTCTTAAATTGAGACACAGGCATTCCAATTTCATCTGCAATGTGACTCATATGCATCTCGATTGCAAACAAGCCCTGGGGAGCTCCGAACCCTCTGTATGCATCTGACGGAAAGGTATTGGTAGCAACAGCTCTTCCGTGGATTCTTGCATTCGGTATTCTGTAAACTCCCAGACCATGGATGATTGCCCGCTGGAGAACAATGGGAGTACTTGATTCGTAAGCACCCCCGTTTACCAGAGTATCAATCTCCATGGCGACAATATTATTGTCCCTGTCCAGACCTGTTTTTATCGATATTCTACCCGGATGCCGTTTGCATGTAAAACTGATATCCTCTATCCTGTCAAAGATCATTGCTACAGGTTTTTTAATTTTATTTACCGCTACTGCCAGGGGAGTGGCAATTACATCCGGAAAATGTTCTTTTCCTCCGAAAGCCCCGCCAGTTGCAGCCTGTTTTACTCGTATATCACCAAGAGGAACACCTAAAGTTCCTGCCACAGATTTACGGATATAAAAGGGACACTGGGAGGAAGCATAGAGTGTTATTTTTTCATCTTCCCAAGTAGCCACAATACCCTGGGTCTCCATATAGAGATGTTCCTGGAAACCTGTTTCGTAAACTCCTTCAACTACTCGTACAGCACCGGGGAAAGCATTATCCACATCTCCAATATTCAACAGAAATTCTGCAAATATATTGTCGGTACCATGAATGGCACCCCCTTTACAGGAAAGAGCATCCTGAAAAGTGAAGGAGGGAACCAGATCCTCATAAACAACCTCAATTTGATTTAGGAGGTCAAGGACAATCTGTTTCTCCGGCCCGAGAATCAGTGCAATTGTCTCTCCTATATATCTGACATCTCCATCTGCAAAAACTCTCCAGTCATCCTTAATCATCTGAATATTATTCTTCCCTCCGGGAGGAATATCCGATGCATCAATATAGTAATACCCTTCAGGAAAATCAGGTTTCCTGATTTCTATAATTTTTGCTCTTGCCCTTTCTGAACGAAGAAACCTTCCGTGCTGAAGATTATCAAACTCATAATCTGCTATATAGTGTGTCCATCCACCTGCTTTTTCTCTGGCATCAATTCTGAGAACCGGAATACTGATCTTTGCAGCCATCTTTACTCCCTTTATATCATCCTCTTTCAGAGCAATATTGCTCCCCATTATAGTACAAGACGTAGCATGCTACGTCTCTATACGATTATATATTCTTCTCTAATGAATAGGGAAGCATTGCATAAAAAGCTGAACAAATTTCAAGATCTTCTACCCTGTTAATCTCATTCGGTGCATGAGCCTGATTTTCATCTCCAGGCCCAAAACCTATTGCCGGGATCTTATGTCTTCCGGTTGTAGCTACCGCATTTGTTGAGAAAGTCCACTTATCAACTACAGGAGCTTTGCCATAAAGAGCTGTGTGGGCTTCTACACCAGACTTTACAATTGGATGATCTTCCGGAATTTTCCATGTTGGGAAATACAATTCCTGACCATAATCTTTGTCTCGCCAGCCTCTTTTTGTATAATCCGGCATAAAAACATCAATAGAATCTTCACTTTCACCAATAGCTTTGGCCATATAGGTTTTAACCTGACCCATAGCAAGTTCTGCATCCTCACCCCAGGTTAAACGTCTGTCCATATAAAGCATGGCCTGATCGGGAACCGCACACTGAGATGGTCCTTTTACATCAATCTGAGATACAACAATTGTTCCTTTTCCAAGGAAGTTATCATCGTCGGGCAGAAGATCATTATTCAGCTGTTCCATGGCGAGTGCAGCTTTTGCAGCCTTATATGCTGCACTTACACCACGTTCAGGTGCTGAACCATGGGAAGATACACCCTTAATTTTAGCAACAATTTCCATTCGACCACGGTGCCCTCTGTAAAGTTCACAGCTTGTTGGTTCTGTGGAAACAAAAAAATCAGGTTTAAATTTTTCCTCTTCAATAAGGTATTTCCAGCACATTCCGTCGCAGTCTTCTTCCATTACAGTAAAAGTGAAGTAAGCACTAAACTTACCCGCATACCCAAGCTCTTTGAGGATTCTTCCTGCTGTTATCATTGAGGCTGCCCCACCCTTCTGATCCGAAGCACCCCTTCCATGAACAAGGCCATCCTTAATGAGTCCTGAAAAGGGATCCAGATCCCACTGGGAAGGATCACCAACCTCAACAGTATCTATATGAGCATCAAATGCTATTTCTTTCGGACCGAACCCAACACGGCCTATTACAGAACCTAGACCATCAAATCTGACCTCGTCAAAACCTGCTTCTTCACAGAGGCTCTTTATTAATTTACAAACTTCCTCTTCTTTCGAACTATAGGATTTTGCCTGTATCATTTTTGAAAGATTCAAGGCGGTATAGTCCCTGTACTCTTTAGCTTTTGCTAAAATTTCTTCGTTAATTCCCATTTATTTTACTCTCCTATATACGCGAAAACCGCGTTATTATATATTTTTTCCTGTAGCAGCGAATAGTTATTCCCCACTACGGCTTGATCGTATCCATTTTATCCCATACACCCTGAGCTGATACTGCTGCTTTTGCATATATTCCATGCACATCAAAGGGAAACTCTCTGTTTTCCATTACTATATTTCCATCTATAATAACAGTCTCAACATCCCCGCTGGTCATTCCAAACACCATGTGTCCGCCTATATTATCACCAACCAGTGGCGAAGGACTCAGATAGT
>JAJRQE010000032.1 GCA_024280415.1 Spirochaetota bacterium
GTGTGCATCTGCTCTGGGAGTCCGTATCTCCTGAATATATTTATAAATTCGGTCTTAGAGCCCTTTGTATTGGCATTATGCATCCCTTTTGCAGTAAACACGTACCTGCTGTAAGAGTCTGCCACAGTCAACGGATAACAGTATATTTTGTTACCCATACGGAACTTACCTTTGAAATCTGCACTCCATACTTCATTAGGTTTCCCTGGATCAAATATGGGTTTCTTCGGTTCGACCTTAAAACGCTTTTTTCTTTCTTTAACCAATCCATTTCTTTTCAGTATCAAACTTACTGTTGATATTTTCGGCAGATCCAGATCTGGAAGCTCGTCTTCCAGAAGAATTAGCAGTTTTGCGGCTCCCCACCGGGGATGTTTTTTTCTGATTTTTATTATCTTTTTTTCAATACGATCCGATGTTTTGTTTGGCACTTTTCTCGGTGCTCTGGATAATTCCAACAGTCCAGGTAAACCATATTTTTCATAGCGTTCAATATATTTATGTGCAGTAGTTCTGCTGATATTGAACATCTCCGAGAGGCTGGTAATTGTATACTTTCCAGTCTTCCATAACAGGATAAACTCTTCTTTTTGTTCCATTACTGACATCTCCTTCCACGACACAGGTGACTCCTTTTGGGATATTTCCCGTGTCATTAAGTGTAAGCGATGTCCTTAGAGTTTTGTAAGCGATGTTACTATATTGTACCCAGAGACCATAGAACGCATTATTTGAGCTGCAAAACCGCTGACTTGTTTCTTGCTGTTTTCAAATAAAACAACCGGAATTTGAAATCACTTTTTGTCAGTTCCAAATGAATGTTCTATGGTCTTACAATTATTAATTCCCTGATAGTATTTTATTTTCATTCAGGATTTGTATTTCCATAAAGGAACCTTACCCTTAAATTTTGCTTCCATTGGGATTTCTCCAGACCCCAAAATTAATCTACTACCAGAGGTTTCTTTCTTCCTACAATTTAATCATACTCTTAGCTTTCAAATTTTTCCAAAACTTTTTCTCAAATTCTTCTTTCAATCTTTCTTTTTCTAATTTCAAAGTTGTATTTTATGATACTCACCGTTCCTGGATAAAATCTGAAACCCTTACAATTTCTTCAAAGCCACACTACCACGGGAGTTTCTTTTCTTTCTTCAATCTTAAATTTCACAGTTGTATTTTAAGAATTTAACCGATCCTGAATGGAAACTTAAATTCTTACTATTCCACAAAAATATTCTTCCACTGAAGTTTCTTAAAATAGTGAAAGGATACTTTGACTTTTTGATACATAAACAGTATGTAAGATTTTCTTACTAACCCTATATGCCGACAATCTTCAATTGGGATTAATTCCTATTTTATTTCTGCTCTCGTCAGAGGTTACAACAGTTGTCAGTCCTGTATCTGTCATTAATTTAAATTCACTAGCTGAATACAGACCCCAGAGTCAAATACATACCATTCCTCCTTTAAGATACTTATAAGATATATTTTACTGTCTACTTTTTGATACAGCATAAACTATAAGAACAAATATAAGAGTTAACCCTCCCATGAGGATAACCAGAAACGGTAAACTACTGGAAAAATTTGCAAGAAGTATTAATAAAACAAAACCAATTAAGAAAAACATTCCTGCTACACTTCTTATTATTATTGTGATACGGCTTGTTTTAAAGCTTATACCTATTGCACTTGTTAGGGTCAATACTAGAAATAATAGGGAAATTATTATGGTTGCAAAATGTAAAGTATTGTAAGTTTCTCCTCTCCAAAACGCATAAAATCCATAACTAATAAGAACACTTATGGCAATTGCAATACTTGTAGTAACTTTATTTATTTTCATGATATCATCGCTTCAGGAGGTATGGGTGGCGGAGTTAATGCAACTAACCTTACCACTTCCGGTATTTTTTCTGCAAGTTTCCAGGTTAACATTCCTGGTTTCCACATATATGTTTCATTTACAATTTTTTTATCTCTTACAAGGGTATTTACATCCTGTTCCGAAAGAGGTCCCATTTGATTGCCATCAATAACTGCATAATAGAGTGATTGTGGTGCTGGTATTGAAGAAGAAGATCCAGGAACCTTCATATTATCTATAGAATGGTTCATGGTTTTTACCATCTGTTGTGCTACTGCCATTCCCATTCCAAACTCTACTAAGTTATTCATTGAAAAAAAACTACTTTCATCCATATCTTACTCCTATACTGGTGGAGGTGGTGGTGGTGCATTGTTTGTCTGAAATAAGCTAGCTAATTCCTGAACATTACCAGCTTCTTTCCAAGCTTCCATTCCCTGCTTCCATACGTGAGTTTGTTTTGATAGTTCTCCGGAACTAACAAATTGTTGTAATTGTTCAAAGTTATAAGGCCCAGCTTGCTGACCACCAACCGAAACCATATATGATACAGTAGGTGATGGTGGTGGTGCTTGTTGCTGTTGGTTCATTCCATTCATCATATTTCCCATCATACCAGCCATTCCAGAACCTACAGCTCCACCCATTGCCATACTTGCCATCATTGATCCTGGATCCATTGAACCACCTCCGGAACCTCCACCTGATCCCATTTTACCCATACTTTCAGCAGCTGTTTTAGCCACTAATGTCTGCTGATTTAACTGATGAGCAGTCATATTTGTCGATTCGGTTTGCAGTTTTTGAGCTCGCTGCATTTCTTCTCTTTGTATGCTTAGTGTCCCCTGCATGTTTTCGGCATTAATTGCCTGTGTATCCTGAAGGTTAGTAATACTCACATCTGTTTGAGCAACTGTCATCTTTTCCTGCTGTTCTCTGGTTACCTTTATTAGTTTTTGGTATTCTTCACTTTCTTTATCAAAATCTATTGTTGCAAGATCAAGGCGTTTTAAATTTACACCGAAATCATTTACCAATGCACTTTTTAATCTTGGTTCTATGAGATCATTGATATCTATAATTTTACGTTCAAGTTGTAAAACAGGCATATTATTTTCCTGTGGTATATTGGTAATAATTCCTTTAATGTATTTTGTTAACATATCTTTAATCTGTTTTTTAAAATCATCCATTTCAAAATTTATCATACGTTGAAGTTTTATAAATGCCTTATAGTCAGTTATATTAAAGGTTATCGTACCTCGTGCAGCAACCGGAACACCAAAATCAAGGAATCTTGGATCGTATACATCAAAATAAGGAATTCCAAATTTAATCTGTACATTACCAGACAGGTTTATGAAATAGATTTCAGCCTGAAATGGTGATTTACCGGCATACGCAAGGCCTACTATATTTGAAATTATAGGAAAATTTGCTGTTTTTATAATATCATCATATGGACCTACTAAAAAATCCTGATTAGGTCCATCTGCTTGTGTGTAAACAAATACAGCTACCTCACCATCTTTAACACGTAAACTGCTGCCCCAACGGATAGCGTTTTCTTTCTTTGTTGAATTAGCCTCACCAGAAGGTCGCCATTTCCATACAAGATATTCTTCTTCATCACAGCGGATGACATCCATCAATCCACCTTCTTTACCTTTGAATAATGCCATTATTTCTCCTTCAAAGTTCTATAAATAACCAGTATTAACCGATTTTCTAGAAAAACTTGCTAAATAATCCTTTCTTTTTTCCTTTAACAGAACCAAGTTGTTGTCGGATATTTGAAAAGGATTCCATAAGTTTTACATCATCGCCCAATACGAACTCGGCCTTGGTAATAACCTGTTCTGCCTTTGACTTCCAAGCATTAACTATACCATCAGAGCCATCCATAACGTATGGGCCAACTTTATTGGGCTTTTTCATTGCCTCCCCAACTGCAACTGATAAGAATTCAAGAATATCTTCCTTTGTTGTTGGAACAGGAAATGTGCTAATTACACTGCTTTGCAAATCATTCATTTCTTTCGCAATATTTAGAGGGTTTTTCAAATGAGCATTCCATTTATCAACGGCCAAGTTTTCTTTTTCTTGACGTACTCCCTTAGCTATATCCTGAAGGACCTTGCTCAATTCTGAAATCGATTGAGGTGCTTCTACATTCGAAAACTCATGACCGCATTCAGCACATACTACAGAAAAAGACTCGACAGGAGCTCCACAACTAGAACATTTCCTAAGATCCCCATGCTTACTGCTCTTTTTCTTTTTCTCTTCTTTTAGTAAATAAGCCATCTCAGCTTTTGCTGTCATTTCTACTTCATCCGGATCATCGCCTAACTCTTCAGCTTTTCTACGAAGGAATGCGATTTCTTTCTCTTCAAGTTCACCGTCAGCGATAGCAGTTTCAATGAATGCTTTCATCTTTTCAGTGTAAGCCTTCGAATTCCCCATAGTACTGGACAGGCTAAAAAGTATCTGTTATACTTCTAATATGGCAGTACTTCAAGAGAAGCAAACGATATTATCGGTCATTAAAGAAGAGAACGCAAAGCTTCTCAAGGAAAATAATA
>JAJRQE010000335.1 GCA_024280415.1 Spirochaetota bacterium
AAAGATGAACTATTAAGTTATTCCGACAGTCTTCAAGAATGGTACTGATATGGGAGAGGGATCAAATAAAAAAATCGGAGTCCTAAGTGCCGGAGCCTGGGGAACTGCTGTAGCAAAACTAGTGGCAGAAAATGGACATGATGTAATAGTCTGGGATTTCATGAATCCTGTAGTTGACAGTATAAACAGAGACCACACTAATGAACGATTTCTTCCGGGAGTTAGTCTTCCGGAAAACCTGTCTGCAACCTCAAACCTGGAAGAAGCTGTCCAGGGGAAGGATTTCCTTCTGATCGCAACTCCTTCATTGTATATAATGGATCTGGTAAAGAAACTTACTGCGTTTGAGGGAGTTACAGAGGGAAGAACAGTAATTGGAGTCCTTACCAAGGGATTCATCGAAACCCCCTCAGGCCCCTCATTAATTCTTAAAAGTATGGAGGACTACCTTCCGGGCTTTTACAGAAATTCTCTTGTATATATTTCCGGCCCCAGTCACGCGGAAGAAGTTGCCAGAGGGAAACTTACCGGACTTATCAGTGCATCAAAAAACGGAAAAAATGCCATAAAAATCAGGGAAATTCTCTCATCCCCCAATATGCTTGTTTTCCCATCTCTCGACTCGGAAGGAGTTCAGACATCCGGTGCAGTCAAGAATATCATTGCCATCGCCTTCGGAATGCTCGATGCCCTTATGGAACTGACCGAGAAGTTCGGTGACAACTCAGAATCGCTCCTCCTGGCAGCGGGACTAAATGAAATCCAGACCCTGGGAGCAGCTCTGGGATCAGAATATCCTGAAACATTCACCTCCATTGCAGGCGTTGGCGATCTGGATGTAACATGCAGAAGTAAGTATGGAAGAAACAGAAGATTCGGAAGGGAAATTATTAAAGACCGAAGAATAGTTAAATTCGATAATCTCGATCATCTCATAGATAATATTGATGAAATTGGATATCTGCCGGAAGGAATAGTCGCTGCGGGGTTCGTAAACAGACTGGCTTCACAGTATAAACTTAAACTCCCAATCTGTAATATGGTCTATAAAATTCTGAACAGAGAGATTCAGCCCTCTACCGGTCTTGGAGAGATGTTAAGGGGAATGAATTTATAAGAAACAGAGAGAACATATACAGGAGACTGAAAGACCTTCGGTATTACATTCTTGACATCCTTGACAATGCACTTTCCTGTGTGTAGTTTTATACTTACAAGATAGCACATTTGGAGAAGTATAATGAATACAGTAAGACTGAACATAACACTACCGGACAATCTTGCCGCAAAAATGAATTCTTATATTAATCCCAGGCAGAGAAGCAGGTTTATTGCCGATGCTGTAAAACAAAAGATTACAGAACTTGAAGAGCTTGCTCTGCAGGAGCAACTCAAAGAAGGCTATAAAGAACGGAAAGAAGAAAGCCTTAAAATTACAAAAGAGTTCGAAAATCTGGATCTAAGGGGCTGGGATGAGTATTAATAGGGGTGAAATATATCTTTGTGCTCTTGATCCCATAATCGGCAGGGAGATTGCAAAAACAAGACCGGCTGTAGTTGTTTCAAATAATACTGCTAATAAATTTTCAGGGACAGTTACAATTCTCCCAATTACTTCCCGTAATATTGATAAGATTTATCCATTTGAAGTTCGTATTGAGAAGGGTAACGGTAATCTTCAAAAAAATTCAAAAGTAAAGGCAGATCAAATACGTACAATAGATAAAAGTCGGTGTATATCCCTGATTGGTGAATTAGGAGAAGATTATCTGAGAAAACTGGATCGGGCTATAAGAATTCATCTTGCCTTAAGCTATTAAATCTTAATCTTAAAAATATTGATTTTTTTAATTAGCCGAATGTATAGAATTACCTGTTCTGCTTATTCAATGAGCTGGCCAGATTTTTCAAATAGTTCATATTCTCAACAGTATACCCTGCCCACTTCATTGGGAAAAATGAATTATTATGGAACAGAGGCTCCTCCTCCAGAGGATACGAACACAGATTTTTACTCTTTTCCCATAGTTTAGTTCCTGGAACAGGGGAATATTCCGCCAGAGAGACTCTGATCCCCGTACTCCCGGCTGTGCGTATCGATCGTTCAACACTTAGATAGGACTGGTCGGGTAATCCTCCGAGAACATAGGCTGTCATCTGATTTGAGGTAAATCCTGATTTTTTAAGGAGTTCCACAACCCTGAACAGATCATCTTCGGGGAATTTATCATCGTGCTCAGCATGGAAATTACTCGAAGAGGATTCATATCCCAGGCGTATTTCCTGAAATCCGGCTCTTTTCATTAAAAGAGAAGTTTCCTCATCCAGAAACTGAATATGGATCGCATTTGGGAGATAGAATTTTAAATGAAGGTCCCTTTCGATAACCTTTTCGAGAAATGGATTAAACCCAGTACTGCTGTTTACAAGAAGGGCATCATCATAAAAGGCAAAATTCTCTGTACCAAACCGTTCATGGATCTCCATTAAATTTTCAAAAGCAGATTTCCATCTCCCCTGGTTAAAACTGCTGCTCAAAATATCAGAAGCACAGTAATCACAATGGAAAGGACATCCCTCATTCAGTCTTATCACACCCGCATCCCTCCACACTTCCCTCAGCATCAAAGGCAATCCAGGTAAAGATCCCAGGGGTTCGGGCAGTGAATGCTCCTTCAGTATCGTTTTTATGGAAGCAACTGTACTGCCGGAAACAACATAATCGCTTAGTGTGTGTTCCATACAATGCTCCGGCATGAGGGAGGCATAGATCCCTCCGGTGACAACAGGTATTTCAGGGTAAAGCTCTTTTACAAAAGCAGCTGCTTCTGCTACCCCTCTATACCAGTAGGTCATCCCGGATGTGATAAATACCAGATCGGGTCGGGCGTTTTTTATTTTTGCTTTTAAAACTTCAGGTAGAATTCCATACCTGCCGTAGTAACGATCTGCCTCAATACCCCCAGGCAGAGGGGCTCTCATTCGATGGAATTTACCTGTACCGTTAGACATTCGTTTTGGGGTTCCGAGAATTTCACTGGATGGAGAATCATTGTAATCAAGAGAATTGACAAACACAACTTCATACCCCGAGTCCTTTAGCCATCTGCCAATTCGAAGAAGTCCGTAGGGTTTTAAAAAAAGATCAAACAATGCGAAATCGTAAACAGGAGGCTGAATAAGAAGAACCCGCGGTTTTGATGAGTTGAATATCATATCTACAGAATAGATCAAATTAAGATTATTTTACAACTACCCGGATTATAAATCCAAAACCAGCTTAATTTATGGACATTCAAAAGCCTCTACTGGACAATTGATTCACTTTTTGTTATCTTCCCATATACAAACGGCGCCGTACCCAAGTGGTAAGGGAGAGGTCTGCAAAACCTTCATGCACCGGTTCGAATCCGGTCGGCGCCTTATAAGATCCGCAGAAAAGGAAAAGCTCCTGTTCTGCGGTTTTTTTTCTCCTGATAAGAGTTTTAACCCAATCCAGGAAGCAGTTCCTTCAGTCCATCAGTAAAAATCATGAAGGCAAGACTAAGAAGAATAATGCCACCTATTCTGGTAATTACATCATTACCCTGGGTACCGATTTTCTTCAAAACAGGACCTGAAAAAAAATAGGTTGAAAAGACCAGCATCCCATGCAGCAGTATAATAACATTGAGTGCCAGTTTATCTCCTATTGTTACCGCCTGCCCGGCCTGGGTTATAACCAGAGCAATTGTTCCTGCCCCCATTGTAATGGGGAATATAAGAGGTGTAACAATAATTGACTGCCACCCCTCGTCACTACTAACCTTTTCATGATCGACCTTACGCCTGGGAGAACTCCCCTTCCTGATCATTGGAAGAGAAGCCAGTATAAGAACCAATCCTCCGGCACACCGGAGAGAAGCCAGGGAAATTCCAAGAATATCCAGAATAACATTACCCAGCCAGGCAATGAGTATGAGGTTTATCATTGTAAAAACCCCGACACGGAAAGCAATACGGTTTCTTACCCCGGAACTGAAATCCTGAGTAAGCGCAGTATATGGCCCTATAACTGCGAAGGGGCTGAAAATAGAAAAAAGTGAGACCAGATATAAAAGAAGTTCTTTTACTGTAAATGTTATTTCCATAATAACCATTTTAGATGAAAATTAATAATTTGCAATAATTGCTTTGCTTTGTTTTGATATATTTCAATCCCTAAGCCTAAAAATAATTTATCAAGCGTCAGAGAAGTTCCGACCAGCGAAATAAGCTTGCTTATTTAAGATATAGATAACAACAACTTATCTGTGATAGAGTTGTTGTATGCAGTTAAACTCAAACCATTATTCCGAATTTATATCAAAAAACTCCAGCATCCCTGTTATAATAATTCTTTTTGGTTTGATTCTTCTAATGAATTTAGTCATATTCCCCCTTTTATCTGTACCGGAAGAAAAAATCCTGGACACCAGATTATTTTATACTCCCCGGGAAGCAGGAAGCTATATTCTGCAGCTTGACCATGAAAACAGAAGAAAATCACTGATCATGCATGGAACTGTGGATATGCTCTACCCTGCAATCTACACCCTGTTATTCAGTTCGATTATTGCTGTCCTTAGGGGAAACCCCGGACTTATATCTTTACCTCTGCTTATACTTCTTGCCGATCTTGTGGAAAACCTCTCAATTATACTTCTGATTGCGGTATCATCCAAAAGTGCCTTATACAATTTTTTTTCCATAACAGCAGCCCTATCGACTCCCTTAAAATGGGGACTAGTAGGAATATCTTCCGGAATAATACTATTCCTGCTTTCAAGGAGAATCTATGAAAAATAAAACATCTATTTTACTGTCTCTACTGTTACTGACAATTCCTCTATCGCTATCTGCTACCGCAAATTTCGAAATAACACCGGATATAGAAACCCTGGTACCTGAAAATACACTGATTTACTTCCAGATATCCAGCCCTGAAGAATTTGCACAAAATATGGACAAATTTCTGGAATCCACTGATTTGAACCAGTTAATCGGTAATATGACAATCCTGGATTCTCTTGCCATGATCATGGAATCTGATAATTCCAGGCTTTCACTGGACTATATTGACCTCACAAAACCTGTTGGATTTGCGCTATTTCCTAAGGAGAATACTGACAGTGACGGAAAAGATATGGATTTTATGATGCTCCTCCCTGTTGGAAAAAACAAAAATATACTTGATATCCTAAGAAAAAAACCTGAGAAAAAGGCCTACTGGTACAAACTCTATATGAACTATATTGTTTTTTTCTCTTCAGAAAGTCTGAAAACAAATTTCCCACCTCGTAATATTAAGGATCTGTCCCAAATAGATAACTATGAAAATGATTCCTTTACCCTCTATCTGGATATGAATGGATTCATTAAATATTTATACCCGGACTCATCAAAACTTATACGGGAATTTAATTCCAGGGATTCCGGTGATTCAGATTTTTCTGCAAATTTAATTAAAGGCTATATTAGTGTTATCGGAGAGATAAAAGCTCTTTTTTCCAATTTAACCCTTAATAGCGAAGGAATAACCATAAAAAATGATCTCTCCTTTGATGATACTCTGGAACAGGAGCTCAGTACTTTTACACAAACAGGGGAAATAAAAAAATGGAGCTCCTTTCTCCCGGAAGAAGGGATATTTCAGGGTATTTTCCTACTGGACTCCAATAATCAAAAATTTATTCGTAATACAATAACAAAAACGTTATTTTCTTCAAGCAAAAATGATCCGCTTATAATGGAATTAATGAACAGCATAGAGCTTTTTTCGAAATTCAGAGGGGATGGGGGAATATTTTCAATGAATCTACTACCGTACAGCAGCAAGAACCCGGAGATTCCATTCGATATAGATTTTAGTATGGTAACAGATATTACTGACAGAGAGGGTTACCTTAGAGAATTCAGGAACTACTATTCAGATAAGTCTTTAAATACAATCTTAGACAAAATTGACCCGGATATCAGCCTTTCAATTAATTTATCTTTAGAAGAACTAAACAGTGAAGATCTCTCCCCGGTATTCAGAATAAAATACCAGATTAGTGATCGTAAAATTAAATCAGAAAATAACTCCGGTGAAACCGATTTGTCGAAGGTTTTCCTTGAAAGAATGGAATATTGGTACTATTTTACCAATAATAAAGCATACTCATATATGGGCTCAAGAGGTCTTGAAGGTTTGAGAGACCTTATTAATTTAAACAGTTCTGAAAAAGAGTGGATAAGCTCTGCTCCGGAAGAAAGCAGCCTGATATGGAATTTTTCTCTGGACAGAATAATGGAAATTCTGAATACCTCACAGATTCTGAACGAGTTCATTACAGCTAAAGGAATCTCCTTCAGTGTGTCAGGATTTTCCGGGTTCAGAAACGGGGTATTGCACAGTACTACAAAGATTTCTACTGATAATATAATAAACCTGTTACAGCTTTTCCCGGCAATGGAGCAGTAAAATGGGAATATTTTTGTCTGCCCTGCTGTTTTTAATACTGCTTATTACAGGGAGAACGATCTATTTCAGGAAAAAATTTTCCTTCGAAACAGCTGAACCATCTAAAGTTTTTACTGTTTCAGAAAAATCAGTTTCTAAACTGGCGAAAGCCATCCGGATAAAAACAATCTCATACAGTGATACTTCCATGATTGATATGAAGGAACATCGAAAATTTGGGAATTTCCTGAAAGAAAACTTCCCTTTTGCAGACAAAAATATGGAAAGGACTCAACTGAACGACTTTTCCTATATCTATAAATGGGAAGGAAAGGAGAAAGAAAAGTCTCCTGTACTCTTTATGGCGCATTTTGATGTTGTTCCGGATCAAAAAGAGGGATGGCTTCACAGACCTTTCAGCGGAGATATTGAAGATGGAAGAATATGGGGACGGGGAACCCTTGATACAAAAAACTCCCTGGTTACAATTATGGAAGCAGCTGAACTGCTTTTGGCCGAAGGATTTGAACCTGTCAGAACAATATACTTAGCCTTTGGGGGAGATGAGGAAATATCCGGTCTTAAAGGAGCTGTCAGCACAGTAAAATATTTTCAGAAGGAAAATATCCATTTTGACTGGGTTCTGGATGAAGGATCAATAATTGCAAAAGATATGTTTTCTATGGTAAAAGAACCTCTTGCCCTGATCGGCATTGCAGAGAAGGGGTTTGTCAATATTCTAATTTCAGCGTCCGGTACAGGAGGTCATGCCTCTATGCCGCCGGTTCATACAGCTTCAGGACTTGTTGCCGGAGCAGTTTCAGTAATAGAAGCCCACCCCTTTCCTGTCTCAATTTCCGGAACAGTGGTACAGTTTCTAAAATCACTTATTCCCTACACAGGCTTTTTGACTGCCCTTTTTTTAAGTAACTTATGGTTATTTAAAGGTATTGTAAAACTGATTTTTACAAAATCACCAGCCTCTGCGGCTATGGTCAGAACCACCCAGGCCGTTACTGTTATGAAGGGGAGTTCCAAGGATAATATATTACCTGACAGTGCGGAAGCCATTGTCAATATAAGAATAATTCCCGGAGAAACAACCGAATCAGTTATAAAACGGCTGAAAGGTATTATCAAAAATAAAGATATAGAAATAAATTTTCTGGATAGGGATTATGCTTCAGACCCTGTTAATGAATCTGAAATTAACAGCCATGGATATAAAACTGTCAAAGCTGCAGTTGAAGCAGTCTATCCCGAAGCCCTGGTTGCTCCGTTTCTTGTCACAGCTGCTACAGATTCAAGACATTTTGAGCAAATTACCGATAACATCTACAGGTTTAGTCCCATGGCGTTAACACCAAAGGAACTAAAAACAATTCATGGGGTAAATGAGTCTATAAGTATTGAAAATTTTGGCAAAATGATCCATTTCTTTAAAATTATGATGAAGATGATATAAATCTGTTATAGTAGGCAAGTGCCATCATCATCACACCATTGGAGTATTGTCCTGTCCCCATATTTTTCAGTACTTCTGGAACCGGAACTAAATGAAAATGGATAAACTCATCCTTATCAAGATTCTGTTCTTTAATCAGATCCAGATTCCGGGCAAGAAAAGTATAGCTGGTATTGTTCATAAATGCGGGATTTGGAGAAACCGCACCAATTTCAATAATATTGCCAGTTCTATAACCGGTTTCCTCAAGAAGTTCCCTTTCAGCTGCTGCTAAGGGTAGTTCTTCCGGATCGATCATACCTGCAGGAAATTCCAGAGTAATTTCACTGCTTCCGTGTCTGTACTGCTTAACCATAAGGAAATTTTCAACACCATCTTTACCATGAACAAGAGGAATTACAGTAACCCAGTCCGGTGAGTCCAGGAGATAAAAACTACCATCTTCACCATTGGGGGATTCTTTTTCCACCTCATACAGATCAAAAATTCTACATTTATTGAGTAATCTCCGCTTTTTTTCACGCCAGGCCAGGCTCTCAACGTTCTCCATGGACAACAGGATAAACAAAACTCTGTAAAAAATCTATATTGTCTTGACCTTTGGATCAATAATAATAGAATAGATCTATGATTTAAGGTTCCTGAAAATAATTTCGCAGGCGGCCTTTAATTGATTTAATCGTTAAACGAGGTCGAAAATGGAAAGAAAAAATATTGGATTTATTTCATTCAGAATTTCAGGAACAGACGGAGTATCCCTGGAAACTAAAAAATGGGCTGAAATTTTTGATCGATTCGGATTTAAAAGTTTCTACATGGCAGGAGAACTGGATACCGATCCTGATGTATCTTTTACTGTTGAAGAGTCCCATTTCCGGCATCCGGAAGCATTACGTCTCTATAAACAGTCCTTCAACGGCGGGAACAAAAGGCCCAGGCAGCTTTCAAAAGATATTCATGCTTTCCGGGATCTGCTGAAGGACAGAATTTATGAGTTTATTGAAAAATTTGATCTTGATATGCTGGTGCCCCAAAACACCCTGACCATACCTCTAAATATTTCTCTTGCAATGGCACTGACCGAGGTAATAGCAGAAACAAATATACCAGTAATAGCCCATCACCACGACTTCTTCTGGGAACGGAAACGGTTCCTCCGAAACTGTGTATGGGACTATCTTGGAGCAAACTCCCCCCCCCACCTGAACTCCATCAGCCATGTGGTCATTAATTCCTCTGCCCGGCATCAACTGGGTCTTAGAACAGGAATTTCATCAACCTTAATTCCAAACGTAATGCATTTCGAAAAAGAAGTTCCTGCCATTGACGATTTCAATGCCGATGTCAGAAAGGTTTTTGGAATAGATGAGGATGAACTGTTTGTCCTTCAGCCCACAAGGGTTGTCCAGAGAAAAGGAATTGAACATGCTATTGAGCTTGTCGCAAGACTCAAACGAAAAGCCGTACTGGTTATAAGTCATGCTTCGGGGGATGAGGGCTACGAATATGAACAAAGAGTAAAAGAGTTCGCTGAGCTTTTAAAGATAAGAGCACTTTTTGTAAGTGAATCTATTGCAGATGAGAGAGGATTCAAAGAAAACGGAGATAAAATATACAGCCTGCAGGATGTATATCCCCATGCAGACCTTGTCACCTACCCGTCGTTACAGGAAGGATTTGGGAATGCTTTTCTGGAAGCAGTCTATTTTAGAAAACCTATTCTGGTAAACAACTATTCGATCTATGCCTATGATATTAAGCCGAAGGGATTTGAAGCAATTGAGATGGATGACTTTATCTCCCAGTCCACAGTTGATGCAACAAATGAACTCCTGGATAACCCTGAAAAAATAAAGGCTATAACTGACTTAAACTACGAGCTCAGTTTAAAACACTATTCCTTTACAGTTCTGGAAAATAAGCTGAGAAATATTGTTGAAGATATCTGGGGAAGAGATCCAAAACCTTGCGAATAATAGTTTTCCATTATCATTTCCTCCCCGGAGGGGTCACTCAGGTAGTAAAATTATCGGCAGCAGCCTCAATTCGCTATAACCCTTCCATAGAGGGAATAACCCTGGTATCCGGAAACAGGCGGAACCTGACCGAACTTGCCTCTGAAATAGAACATTGCCTTAAGGAACTGGGAATAGAAAATACTGATATTGACACAGCCGTCCTTCCCGAAATAGATTATCTTTCCAACCTGGAAAGATATCCCGATCCCGGGGTTATTGCATCTGCCCTTGAAAATAATTTTGCAGGAGATCTATGGTGGATTCATAATTATCATATTGGTAAAAATCCGTTTTTTACCGAAGCGCTCCTCCGCACAGCAGCAGAAAGACCGGAACAGAAAATGGTATTCCAGATACATGATTTTCCGGAAGAGGCAAGATACAGCAACCTGGAACAGATACGGAAATACCTTAACAGCCCACTCTACCCTGCTGCTTCCAATATAAAATATGTGACCATAAACAGCAGAGACAGGGAATATCTGACCAATGCAGGAATCCCGAAGAGTATGGTTTTTCTCCTTAACAACCCTGTAGAAGAACCAAAACCAAGAGCAACAGATGAAGAGAGCGAAAAAAACAGAAAAAAGATAAACAAAATACTAACCAATACTTCCCGGAGTTTTATAAATGACGCTCCTTTCATGGTTTATCCTGTCAGAGCAATAAGAAGAAAAAATATACTCGAAGCAGGACTTATTACAAAATGCAGCAGGGTTCCGGTAAATTTACTTGTGACTCTTCCCGGGGTATCAAAAACTGAAAAAGAATATTCCAGTCTGGTGGATGACTGTTTCCGGGAAAAACTTATTCCAGGCAGCTCAGGAATTGGATCAATTGCTGAAAAAAATCAAATATCATTTTTAGAAATTATCAATTCTGGGAGTCTTGTAATTTCAAGTTCCCTTCAGGAGGGCTTTGGATACCTCTTTATTAACTCCCTTCAATGGGAAAAGCCTCTCCTTGCCAGGAATCTCAGGATTCTGGATGATTTCAGAGAAATTTTCCAAACCAATGAACATTATTTTTATGAAAGAATAATGATTCCTCTGGATAGTCACAAAAGGAAGATTCTCAAAACGAAGTACAGGGAGAAAATAAAAAAATTAAAAACCTATCTTGGGTTTACAATTACAGAGAAACTCTCTGAAAGTGTTGATTTCATGCTTAAACAGGAGGCAATTGACTTCTCTTACCTTTCCCCCTTGCTGCAGAGGGATTTTCTGAGAGATATCTCAGATCAGGAACTTCTTAAAACAACACAAAAACTAAATTCCACAATCCTTAAGAATTTGGAGAATTTACTGACTACAGAGGGTATTTATTACAATAATAGCAGTATTAAAAAATTCAGTCTCCAGACACATTCAAAACAAATAGAAAAAGTGATCCTCTCATTCAATGACCCCGAAAAGGTTAAGAATCAGCCTTCAGCTGACATTGAACAAAAATTATTATCATCTTTTACCGGGATTTCATCTGTCAGACTCCTTAACGACTCTTTTTAAATGCATCTTTTCACAATAATCGGTTTTTTTTAGCAATTTCCATAACCAGAAGAAGAATCCTGTCTTGAAAATAACCCTGCTTAAAGTTATACTCTTGACCATATTAGGGTGCCCTGAAACATGACCTGTAAATTGTTTTTTGAATACATTGTTTTCAGCATTAGTCTTCCTTTTGTATTCAAAGCAGTACCGGTTTAATTTAGCAGGAGCCAGCCTGAAATAAAGAAAAGAAAAGGGATACGAAATGTCAGAAAAGAAAATGGTTACGATTGACGGAAATACGGCTGCAGCACATGTAGCTTATGCTTTCAGTGAGGTAGCAGCAATATATCCTATTACTCCAAGTTCACCAATGGGAGAAAATGCGGACGCATGGGCCAGTACAGGACTTGAAAATGTGTTCGGCAAGAAGGTTGACGTTATAGAGATGCAGTCTGAAGCAGGAGCTGCAGGTGCCGTACACGGTTCCCTGAGCGGCGGGGCGCTGACTACTACATTTACAGCTTCCCAGGGATTACTATTGATGATCCCCAATATGCATAAAATTGCAGGGGAGATGCTGCCGACAGTATTTCATGTGTCGGCAAGATCACTTGCAGCACAGAGCCTCTCAATTTTTGGCGATCATTCAGACGTGATGTCAGTCCGTAATACCGGGTTTGCAATGACCGCAGCCAGTTCAATACAGGAAACAATGGATATGGCACTGGTGGCTCATCTCGCTACCCTTAAAACACAGGTTCCATTTGTAAGTTTTTTTGACGGATTCAGAACTTCCCATGAAATACAGAAAGTTGAACAGATTACGTTTGAAGATATTGAATCTCTTGTAGAACCTGAATATATCGAACAATTCAGAAACAGGGGAATGAGACCGGAAAGTCCAATTATTAAAGTTGCAGCCCAGAATCCGGATGTCTATTTCCAGGGAAGAGAAACTGTAAATAAGTATTATGACGCAACTCCTGCTATTGTACAGGAATATATGGATAAGGTTGCTGCCGTAACTGGAAGACAGTATCATCTTTTCGACTATGCCGGAGCTCCGGATGCAGAAAAAGTAGTAATTGCTATGGGAAGCGGCTGCGACACAATTGAGCATGCAGTCAACTACATGGTGGGAAGGGGAGAAAAAGTTGGGGTACTTAAAGTAAGACTCTACAGACCTTTCTCGGTAGATGCATTCCTGGGAGCTCTTCCTGAAAGCTGTAAAAAAATAGCTGTTCTGGACAGAACCAAAGAACCAGGAGCAATTGGAGAACCCCTCTATCTGGATATAGTTGCATCCATG
>JAJRQE010000336.1 GCA_024280415.1 Spirochaetota bacterium
CGGCTGAATATGCCTATCTGGGTAATGAGTCCAACTATTCGGGAAGGGCAGCAGCCGCTACGGCAAAGGGAACAACCCTCTGGGATGAAGAGTAGCATTTTACAGATGATTATAAAGAATAATTATAAAATAATAATGAGCCAATTTCAAAACAAACGGGTTTTGAAATTGGCAAGGGTCTTTAGAAAGGTTGAAATATTATATAGTAACAGTTTAACTTTTCGACCCCATAACAGCTTCTTGAAAAAGATAGTTTTCCAAGAAGCTCTAATGATTGGTTAATGAAAAGGGAGTTAACATGAACCGCCGGAAAAATATGCTTATTAGTACGATTATAATCGGAGTTACAGCTCTGCTTATTGTCGGATGTCCGAATAATCTTGTAGATGTTATTGAATAAGAAGTAGCTGTAGTAGTTACACCTCCTTCGGTTATAAGCATTTATCCGGACTCGGGTGCAGTGAGTATCCCTGTAGATATGGATGATGTTATTATAACCTTTACGAAAGGGATAGATTCTTCCAGTGTAAATAATTCCACCTTTATTACAACAGATTCGGATGGAGTTACTGTTTCCGGAAAATACTCTGTCTCCAACGATACTATTGCTTTTAATCCCAGTTCCAACCTTTCCTACAATACGGTTTATACAATTACTGCCAAATCTGCAATTCTTGATATTGATGGAAACCCTATGGCAGAAGAATTCTCCTGGACTTTTACAACAGAGGATGCACCGGCTGGAGCAATACCCTTGATTGAGTATTTTAGGATTAATTCCGGTAAGCCTGCAACAAATGTCGATACTGTCACCCTCGATATAGCAGCAAAAAATGCAGATGGTGTTTCCGGATCTATGGAATTCCGATACAGAGCTGTTGGAGACGTAGCCTGGAGCTCCTGGCTGCCCTTAACTGATGGATTCGGTACTGTTTCAAGCTTGAGTCTTGGGATAACTGCAGGTAATTTTGAAATGTTTGAATTTGAAGCAGAAGTGCGGAATGAACCCGGTAGTAAGTCCGTAGTAATAGTTGATTCTATCTACTATGAAGAAGAAAGCCCCGTAATACAAAGCACTACTCCTACAGGAAGTAGCGTTCCCGGAAATACAACTTTTGCCAGTGTAACTTTCAATGAGGAAATGGATCCCCTTTCTATAAATACAACTCGTATATATGTAGAAGATATCTCGGGTACCCCCTTAAACGGTTCGTTATTATTTAAATCAAATAATTCTATTCCGAATTCAACAGTAGAGATTACAGGATTATCTCTTGATCAGTTTAAAACCTATTTTCTTGTAGTTTCGAGTCTGGTTCAGGATGTAGCCGGGAATACCCATGGCAAAGAGGATCGATATGAATTTGCAACAGGTTCTGCCTCTGATACCACTCCTCCGGAGGTAGCTTTAAGTATAGACTCTCTGGCAAATATAGTTGATGGAGCACCGAATAATCCAGGTGCAAACGATAGATCTATCACTCTTAGCAACGGGCTTGAAGCGTCAAACAGACAGTATTTAAATATTGCCATATCTGCTCAGGATGATTTTAATGGAATAAAAGATATGAAGGTCTGGGATGCCAGTAGTAGTGAGCCTCCAAATTATACTGCTTTTTCATCATTTTTATACATCGATATAGATCCTTTATCATCAGGTGCAGGAATTAAGTATATATACTACAAGGTTCGTGACTGGGCATTGAATGAGACTTCAGGATATATCCAGATTGTATTGGATACAGCAGCTCCCACTCTCAATTTCAGCATTGATTCCGGGGCTACCTATACAACAGATGTGAACGGTTCTGTCTCTTTTGGAATTACTGTTGATGATACTCTTCCTGGTGGAGAAAAACTTACTGGTGTTACTCACATGACCTATTCTGAAACCTTGACAGATCTAGATGCAGGAAGTGAAGCATGGGTACCTTTTTCAGATTCAGTAGGTGGTTTCAATCTTTCTGCGAATAATGGCACTAAAACTATCTATATGAAGGTCAAAGATTATCTGGGACAGACCTCAAGTGTTATTTCAAAATCTATAATCTGGGATACCGAGGCACCTGCTATTACGATTAACGAAGCTGATTATCTTGAAGTTAATGCACAACAACAGCAAATTACAACTATTAGTGATAATACTGATGCCTCCCCGACAATATTGTGGACAAAGGAAAGCGGTCCCGGGACTGTTACTTTTTCTGATCCTTCAATTGAATCACCACTCGTTTCTGCAGATACCGATGGTACGTATAGTCTTAAGGTAACAGTTACCGATGGTGCGGGCTACTCTTCAGCTCAGATAATTCCTTTTATCTGGGATACAACAGCTCCTGCAGATGTATCTTCAGTTTCAACACCTACTTTTAATAATACAGGACAGCCTCAGTGGACATGGAGTGTCTCAGCAGATGCAGATTATTACAGGCTTAGCTACAATTCGGGAATGGCTTCTCCCTGGACAATAAACGATATCAATACAACTTCCTGGGCTCCATCCACTGCTTTAGCAGATGGTGATTATACTGTTTATGTTCAGGCAGTTGATAATGCAGGTAATTCAAGTGTGGTTCCGGGTAGTGCAGCAACTGAAGTTGATACTATTGCTCCGGCAATTTCCAATGATGGTCAGCTCTTTCTGACAAATCAGGCAAGTCAGATAACAATTAATTATACCGATGGAACTGATGGTACAGTAATTGAGGCCGGAAGCGGCCTAAGCACAGTTTTATGGGAAAATATCGGCGCAGGAACCCTCTCTTTCGGAAACTCTTCTAGTCGCACCACAACTGTTTCTACTAGTGTTGCTTCCGGTTCAAGAGCTATTTTCAATATCAGACTCACAGCTGTTGATAATGCAGGTAATTCCAATTCTGCATCTTTTACCATAGACTGGGATAAAGAGCCTCCTGCCGCACCCTCTATTGATGGTATTGGGTGGGATCCTGTTAATAGTATTTACCATACTCCAGATTTAACACCTACATGGTTCTGGCAGAGTGGTGGAAATGGTTCTGGAGTCTATGATTATAAGCTTGATTCTGGTGCATGGTTTACGGATACAACTCCTTCGGGTACTACTGTAACTGATTTTACTGCCGGTACTATTACCGATGCTAGTAGTAACGAAGTAGCATCTACACATTATCTGTATGTTAAGGAGAAGGATCAGGTAGGTAACTGGTCTGCTGAGGCAAGCCTTGGAATCTGGATTGATAACTTGTATACATCTGCTCCTAGTGTGACTGCTAATGTTCCACCTGTCACAACAAATACTTCGATTACCTGGAGCTGGAGTTCCGGTGCTGCAGCTTCCGATGGAACTAATCGTTACCGTTATACGCTTGATAACTGGAGTACCTATAAAAATGTATCTGGTAGTATAGGTGATACAGGGGAATCTTTTATATTTGATGCTTCAGGTCAGACTATAGGTACGACTGTATCTTATGTCTTCAGGATTGAAGAGTATCATGACAATATATGGCAGGGTGTAGATAAGATTGGTATGAACTCTGTTACAGTTGATCTCCAGGGGCCAACGGCTCCAAGTGTTTCAGTAATTGCCGACACGAATGACACAACCCCCACCTGGACATGGTCTACAAACGGAAGCAGTGACGGTACAGGAGTTTTCCGTTATCAGATGGACAGTACCGCAGGTGCCTGGAGTTCAAATACAACTCAAACCGCATATACTCCATCAACTGCCCTTACAGAAGGGAGTCATACTCTTTATGTTGAGGAACAGGATCCCCTTGGTAACTGGTCTGTTCCACAGGGAGCCACAGTAGCAATAGATATTACACCACCAGTTCTCAATTCCGTAATAATTAACAGTGGTAATAAATATACTAATACAAATAATGGATTATCAGTTGCCATTGATGCAGTAACAGCTGGTGAGACAGGCATGACCATGAGTATTCTTGATTATGACCCAGCAGCAGCCTGGGAACCATTTGAACCCTACAGTTCTGTTAAGATAACAAATGTACCGACAGGAGAGGGTTATAAAAATGTTTATGTACGCCTAAAGGATTCTGTGGGAAATATAAGTGCATACAAGTATGATTCCATTATCCTTGATACAACAGCACCTACTAGCACCACTCTTGCTCTAAATGGCGGGGATTTTTACACTCCATCATTCGATGGGTATTTTGATGCCAGTGCTACTGACAACTATGCTTTAACATCAGAAATTGAGGTGCAGCATGCCTACTACAATGGATCCTCCTGGTATACTTCCACCTGGGAGCCAATTGGGACGGGGCTTAATTTTGATTCAATTTATACCAATGGTACCGGATATAAGTATGTATATGCCCGGTTCAGAGATCTTGCAGGAAATTATACCACTACTGCAACAAATCCTTCCGGGGGAGGCTGGATTAGTGACTACATCTATATGCAGGTAACCGGAACAGGTTATGCCCAAAAGGGGTATGCCAGTAACGGGGCTGTAAATGTTTACTATTCTGAAGTTAACGATCCCGATACTACAGATTCTTATGTGAATGGTTATTATATTTACAGTACTACCGATCCCGGTTTAATACCGACTACAAGTTCATCAGGATTAACCTATGAAGGGTATGCAGATCAGACTGCCAGTGCATATAAAACTGTTTATGTTCCCACAGGGGAGATCAGGTACTTCTGGGTAAGGGCCTACAATTCAGATTCCGGCGGATACGGTTACTTTACTCCGGCAGGTGTACCGGGTTTTTCGTCAAATGTAACGGTGATATATGATGATCAGGACTCCAAGGATATACTTATAGCAGAGTATATAAAAGCTCTCCTGGAGGATACCTACTATGCAGGAGGAATACTTGCAGAAGCCAATATGGGAGGAACCATGCCTTCATACTCTGTAACACTTTTTCCTGAACGCCTGGTTGACAACTCAACATACAGCAGTATTTACAGGATCTATGGAGATCCTATAATTGTTACTCCCGGGACTTCCTTCACCAGAGCATCCACGACCTACGATATCCGGGTAAGGAATATTGCTTCCGGTGGAAAGGGATTGATTGCCATGGGATTTTATGGCCTTACCATAATTGACAGAATAAATACAAACTGGACTGCTTGGAGCCTATCAGGTACTGCACCATCCCAGATAGGTACATATCAAAGTGGTGGACTTGGTTCGAATAAGTCAGCTAAAACACGTGCAGCTTCTATCTCTGAGAGTATATGGCATTCTCCAATGCAGAATACCTATTTAACTTCAAATTATTCGGAAAGTTCGATAAATCTTTCCAATATTTTTAATACTACAACTGGGGATGTTTACAGGTACGGAGCTTATCTAGGAACCACTCCTTCTGTAACTGATGGCTATGTGTATGCTGGTGATTACAATTATTCAAGTTATTACCCTGTTGTCCGGCAGGGACGATTTCTCCAATATGGATATGTAGATATTCCTGGAAGAGGTTATACTGGTGCTATGACATATCAATATGGACAAACATTTTTTATTAACCTAATTGCCAGGATGGATAATTTTTAAGTAGATATGTACAGCCCCTCATTGAGGGGCTGTAATTTTATTCAGATTTACCAGAGCCTATAAAAATAAAAAAAAGGAACAAGACTTGAAGTATTTAACAATATTAATAATACTAGTTTTCATAATCCTCCCTATAACAGCACAGGACTCAAGACTCCCAACAAACTATCATAATCAATGACTTTGATCGTTCCCTTGAAGGGTTCTAAAATTGGGGACAGAGCTTCAAGTAAGCGCTTTGTTGTGTACAATACTTAGATAATTTGGTAAATAAAATTATTATTTACCTCTTAATGTACAATTTATAAGTTTTTATTGCCTGAATAAGAATTTGGTTCTCATTTCGTCCTGAATTTAGGTCAAAAATTATCGTAAGGAAAATAAATGTACATTAAAGCTTAAAATCTTTTTTTGCTATTAGCGGAAAATAGAATTCTGATAAAATTAAAAAAACAGAAATACATATTTCATCTGCTATTTGCACAATTGATTATTTTTTTAACAGTTTTATCCGCTTTACAACAATAACAACCTTAATTATTTAATTTTTTCCATATAATATTCAAAATTCTATTCGGAGGTCTTTCAACAATATCCAGGCATCCCTTTTGTATTTCAGTTATTCCATTATATTTAAAATCAACAGCAGATTTAACAATACCTGCTTTTACAGGATTATTAGCAATATAGATAAATGTATTTATATATTGTCTGAAGTTTTCAATTATCTTACTCTTAAATCTACCCTGCCAGACATGGCCAATTACCCCGTATAATTTGTTGTATTTCTGGGCAAATACACTAAGAATCCATTGCATTATTTTAGATAAACTGTTTCCAGGTAGAGGTTTAAGTATGAAGTGAATATGATTATTCATTATACAAAAATTCCTAATAAGGAAATGATATCTACCTTTTGCCCTCCTTATAACATCCATAAACATCTGTTTAATTTCATTCGACTCAAAAATAAATTCCTGTCTGTTTATTCTTGCTGTTATATGGTAACTGAATCCATCTCTAATTTCTCTTCGTTTTCTCATGATACTTATATATATGGGTAAAAGTTGGATTTCACTTCAA
>JAJRQE010000337.1 GCA_024280415.1 Spirochaetota bacterium
TAAATGTAATTTTCTTCATATTCTTTCTCCTTGTTTATCTCACATGAACATTTCCATGTGGAATTGTTATTTAATATCTGATACAGAATATAGAACCGGAGTATGAAGCAAATATGAACTGCATATAGAGTATTTAAGAAATTGGAAAAATTAATTCGGTTGTTGCCCCATTTTTATTGTAGAAATTTATTTTTCCGTTAATTTGCTCTGTAAGAATTGTTATTAGCTGCATTCCGAGTCCTCTGGATTTTTCCGAATTAAAATTATCAGGAAACCCCTCTCCATCATCCTTTAATACCAATGTTAATGAGTTGTCATGTTGAAACAGACTTAAAATAATAATACATGGTCCTGTTTTTTGATGGGCATACTGTAGTGAGTTTGCAATTAGTTCACTTAATATAAGACCCAGGGGGATTGCTATATCGAGTTTTATTTGTTGATCCGCAGAGTCTGGATCCACCTTAATTTTACTTGATCCATAATATGTCATTTCGCATATTCGTTGTGACATCAGTTCCAGAAGTTTTCTTGAGCTAAGAGACTCGACATAATCAGAACTGAATATAAGCTCGTGAACCAGGCTTATGGATGTGATCCTTCGCTCCATATTCGCACAAAAGCTGCTGTCATTATTACTTTGACGGGAATCCTGCTGCATGTTTATGAGGCTTATTATTATCTGCAGATTATTTTTAACTCTGTGGTGAATCTCTTTAATTAGAGTATTGTTTGTTTCAAGGGATATCTGAAGCTGATTGTTTTTATCCATCAACTCTGCTGTTCTTTTTTCTATGAGTATTTCCAGATTCTCTTTTATGGCAAGAAGTTTTTTTTCTGCAATTTCTCTTCCTGATAGTTCTTTATTACTCGCAATTATTGCATTTTTCAGTTTGTAATTCAATTTGGTTATAAATATGGAGGCTGTAATAATAATGAACAAGGCTGATATGATGATTATTATCCAGGTAGAGTACTGTTCAAATATCTGTGTAATGGAAACTGAACCATAATCTTCATAAGGGAATAATTTCAGTATCTGAAGGGTGTCATCCACAGAGCCATAGTTTGAAGGTATTGTCCACCCTTCACATATTCCAGCTACAGCTGCTGGGTCTGAAGGATCCATGGAAAGTAATGCTGATGATACCTTCTCTGCAAGTATTCGTTCAGTATGTTCCAGTTTAGCCAAAGGCCACTCCGGATAAAGCCTTGTTGATAGAGAAAATGGGAATATCCCGTTTTCGATAGTTTTTTCAGCAAGAACTTTTAATTTACTTCTGTCTATTTTACCCTCCAGATCCATTCTTTCAATTGTATCTGTCCTTACAGTCCCGGCATCTGCCTTTCCCGATAAGACCTGTACTACAACTGCATCATGGGTTCCTGCAAAGAATAAACCGGAAAAATCTTTAAAGGGATCTATTCCTAGGTCATGAAATTCCCTGTATGCCATTTGCCAGCCGCCGAATGAGTTTTTATCAACTGCAGTAAAACTTTTCCCATTAAGATCTTTAAGCTCTGTAATATCATTCCGCCTGGCCAGAGTAAAAATAACACCTCCGAATTCTGTATATCCTTTACCCAGCCTTAGATTTTTTAGAGTGACAATACGCGTAATACCCCATTGCTTTTCCAGTCCAACATAGTAAGAGGAATTTGCAAAAACAAAATCAATAGTTTTTTCTGCAACTGCCCTGTAGACTTCATCGAAATTCAGGGGAACAATAACAAACTTGTATCCTGATATTCTGGAACTGAGGTAATCTGCAGTGGGATTCCATTGTTCATAGCTGCGCTGGATACCCCTTTTCGCAAGAATTCCAATACGAATTACTTTATCGGAATTTTGTCCAAAAGCACTTATAGTTGATAAAAGTATAAGTACTGTAATAGTTAATTTTCTGAAATAAGTAGTCTTCACTTATTTGAGTATAATCGATATTAATAGGAAATCAACTCTTTTAGAGGAGAATCCCAGTTATCATGGTGTGTGAATGTATAGATATAGAATCTGGAGTAAGCCTCCACCGGCTCCGGTTTAAATACGCTATCTTAATTTATAGGCCAGAAGAGTCAAGTTTTTCATCTCTTTTCTCTTCAATTAGATTATCTAAAAGTGTAAGTAATTCTCGATATTTTAGGTTATCAACCATTTGACGTAACTTACTGCCAAGATCATTGTTTTCTTTACTTATCATGTCGATAGTTGTGTGACAAAGTTTTTGATCCAGTGATACTACAGCTTTATGGAGCTGTTCGATTATTTTCGGTGAGACCTTAATTAGCTGATCTCTTCGAGGGTTTATAATTTCAGGTTTGGTCTCTTTTTTAGTGCTATACTGAAATTGTATATTAAGATGTTTTTTTAGGGTTTCATAAATCTCTGTATCTCTGTAAGGTTTTCTAATAAATTCATCACAGCCAGCTTCCAGTATTTCGAGGCGCTCAGCCTCAAGGGCATGAGCAGTAAGGGCTACAATTTTTGTATTTTTACCTTTAGCTGTTTTTTTTATATATCTGCTTGCATCCAGCCCATTCATGACAGGCATTCGTATATCCATCCATATAAGGTCTGGATCCCATTCTTCAAATTGCTGTACTGCTTCTTTTCCATTTACAGCTTCATGGATACTGAAATTAAATGGTTTCAGTATTTCCCTCAAAAGAATCCTGTTATCACGGTCATCTTCTGCAATCAAAATTCGATACTGTTTTTGTCCTTGTCCCAAACCTGTTATGTCATTATTATTTAATATGGAGTTGTCTTTATTTAAAGTATCAGAAAAAATTAAGGGTATGTTAAACAAAAATTCTGAACCTAGACCAGGTGTGCTTGTGACCCAAATTCTTCCACCCAGTAATTCAACATACTGTTTAGAAATAGCCAAACCCAGTCCTGTTCCTGTAGTAGCCTCAGGATGAGTTCCAAATTGTTCAAAAGGTGAAAATATTGCTGTCTGATATTCTTTCTTAATACCAATGCCAGTGTCTTTTACACTAAATTGTATCCTTTTTCCCTGAAAATTTTTAGTTTTAATAATTTTGGCATGAAGGGATATGCTTCCTTTTTCAGTATATTTTACTGCATTTGCAATCAAATTAGTAATTATCTGACGTAATTTTCCTGCATCAGTTACAATTTTTTCCGGTATATTATCAGCTAGGACCATGTTGAAATTAATTTTTTTCTCGTAAACCTTTATAGATATTAAAGATTCGATTTCATGGAGCAACTGTAATATGTGTACATCAGAATTTTCTATTACCATGTGTCCGGCTTCTATTTTTGATATATCCAGAATATTATTTATAAGGTTTAACAGGTTTTCACCACTTTTAGCGATAATATTAAGTTTTTTAGTCTGCCCCTCATCCATATTCTGAGTTTTTCTTAATAGATTTGTAAATCCTAGGATAGCATTCAGGGGTGTGCGTAATTCGTGACTCATGTTTGCAAGGAATATGCTGTTAGCCTGATTAGCTGCTTCGGCCTCATCTCGAGCCTTGGTTGCACGCCTTTTTGCCCGGTGCATAGCACCACTCATTAGAGAGATAAGGGTTCCATTCACGATGAAAACTACTAAACCCAGCCAGTCTCCGGGGTCATCAATGAATGGAAGGTCGGTAGGTGACCATAATACTACCACCGTGGCTGAAAGTATGGTTCCCAGTATTCCGGAAATGAATCCCCCATGCAAAGCTGCCGCCATGACTGCAGGATAAAATGTAACCCAGGGTATACGCAGTTCCAGAGAACCTAGCGGCCATATGCGTAGACCCATAGCAATTGCAATTACTGTAAAAGTAATAAGATAACGTAACACAATTTGTTTTATCTGGTTAACCTGTGACAATGTTTTGTTTTTTTCCATCTTTAACTTCATTCCCCCTAATAATTATAGGATAATTACTCTAGGAGTCAATAAAAATAAATCTAGTTTTTTCTGTTAACTGCTTCCTCTTTCAAGTTCCTTCACTCTGTCTTTTAATTCCTTTATTCGGAATTCTCTGTTTACAAAAAGATCATTAAAATGTTCCAGCTCCTTATTCTTATTTTCGAGTTGTCTTGTTCTTTCTGAAACCAACTCTTCCAGGTGTTCCCGGTATTTCTTTATTTCTGTTTCTATTTTATTTTGTTCGGTGATATCCATAATAGTACCGATGACCCCTATTATCCGGTCGTTAATTATTTCTGCTTTGGCAGTTGTTCTGATCCAAATTTTGTTACCCTTCACAGTAGTAAATGGAAACTTCATATCGAAAGAGATCCCTTTTTCTGCGCAGATATGAAAGGCATTCAAAATTATTGCCCTATCTTTTTTCTCATAGCAATGTTCGCTGCGTACGATGTGCTCTATTGTTCCAGGTTCGAAATCAGCAGGGTTCATTTCGTGTATGTGATAGGTTTCATCTGTCCAGAACATAGTTTGACTAGCCACATTCCACCACCATCCTCCAACTTTTGCTAAGTGCTGAGAAGCATTCAGCAGGGCTTCACTTTGCTGTAATTTAATTTCTATCTTCTTACGTTCCAGTATTTCTTTTTCTAATTGCCTTTTTTGCGCGATAAGCACTTTTTGTATTTTAGCCATTTGAAGATGGATTCTAATGCGCGTCAGAACCTCTGTGGGATTAAAAGGTTTTGTAACATAGTCTACACCTCCTTCATTTAATGCTTCAATTTTTAAATCTATCTCATTCGAGGCACTTATAAATATAACAGGAATATCTTTTGTTTTTGGATCTGTTTTTAACCGCCTGCAAATTTCTATCCCGTTTATATCCGGCAAAGTAATATCCATAAGTATAAGATCAGGAATCTTAAAATCTATGCTGCGTAAAGCCAGATTTCCATCACTTGCCGGTCGTACTGTATATCCCGCAGTATTAAGAATTTCATAAATATATTTAAGGCTTTCAATTATATCCTCTACAATTAGAATATCACCGGAGATCTTGTCTTTTCCTGTATCCATCTGTATAACTCCTGCCACACGTATAATAACCTATATTAGTCGTTTCCTGAATGTGCAAAAAGTCTATTTATAGCTTCATACTGCTAAAAGATCGTACAGTATATCCTTAAATATACTACCTGTATATTCTATTAGCAAGAAAAGCCGCCGGGAATTATACGGTTTGAGCTTTTTTGCTAGTGAAATATCTAAATAGTAAAGCTGAGCTGATTTATAAATTCAAATATCACACAGTGAAAAAAGCTGTTTTTTACTTGCACTATGACGGATGATTGACTATGATTCAAACAGATGGTTTATTTATTATGGTTTGAAATAAGATATTCTCTGTTGTTATTTTAATAATTTACTGTAGTACAAAATATTTACTGCTTTTATATTAGAGGTAGAAGGGTGACTATTAGAAGAAGGCTTTTCTTTAATTCTCTCATATCTATTTTACTGATTTTGATATTTATACTTATACAAATATATTTTTTTTATGAAAGAAATATTGAAAATGATAAATTAATTTATATTATTGAACTTAACACTCAAATTACAGATTTTTTTTCCCTGTTAGAAGATTATATGTTTTATCAAACTCTCCAACAAGAGCAGCCATGGGGTTCTCAATACAGTAAAATTATTAATATCCTTGATACCGCTGATGAATCATATTCTGAGATTAGCTATAATTTTAAAGAAGTTGAAACTTTATTTTCCAGAATAGAAATTATAAATGGAAAAATTGATACCACAGGACAGGAAGATCCTGATATGCAGAATCACGAACAATTACATGTTTTAAGGAAATATTTAAAATTTCGTCTTAATGTAAAGGAGAAAAAAATATTACAAACAATTAATAGTTTATCCAAAACCAGTATACACAAATTAAAGGTTTTCTCCCAATATAATTTATACGTATTGTCATTATATAGTTTATTTATAATTATTTTTTTACTTACAGTTGTTGTTTCTACCTACAAAAATATCGTTCTTCCACTTAATATACTTGTAGATAAGATTCATTCAATAGGAAGATCCATGTTAACCAAAAAGGTAAATTCCTTGTATATAGATATACCGACAAAAGTTGATAGAGAGATTCATGATCTGATATTGGATTTTAATTACATGATAGAAAGATTGGCTGAGTTATACAAGGAAATGGAATTTGAGCTTGAAACACGAAAAATTATCGAAAAAGATATAATAAATGAAAGGGAGAGATTGACTGAAATCCTGGAGTCACTTCCTGACAGTATTTACATGGCAGACAGTGAATATAATATTAAATATCTTACTCCTGTACTTATAAAAGAATTTGGAGGTTACAACGGGGAAAAATGTTACCGATATCTTCACGGTAGAACCGAAGTTTGCCCCTGGTGCAACCTTTCCGAAGTATTATCCGGCAAGACTGTTTACTGCGAGTGGACATCTGAAAAAAAAGGTACAAAGTATGAAGTAGTAAATATTCCTCTGAAAAATACAGATGGAACTATTTCCATGCTTCACAGCATGAGAGATATTTCGAAGCGGAAAGATGCCGAGGAGAAGCTTTGCAAATATCGTGATCATTTGGAAGAACTAATTGAAGCCCGTACTTCGGAGATAGAAAAGAACAATTCAAAACTAATCAAATCCCAAAAGGCTATTCAGTTTCTCCTTGAAGATGTCAATGAAACCCGGCTTGAACTTGAAAAAACTAATTCCAAGCTTCTTTTATCCAATAAAGATCTGAAAGCATTTACTCACTCAGTATCTCATGATCTCCGAAGTCCTTTGCGGGCAGTTCGCAGTTTTACACTTAAGCTTAAAAATAACATAGCTGATAAAGCTGATCAGGAAACATTACGGCTGTTAAATATTATAGTTGATAATACAGAAAAAATGCAGGATCTGATAGAAAATCTTCTTTTATTTTCAAGATTAACGGTAAATAAAACTAAATCCTTTAGTATAGATTTGAATAAAGTGGTTAGCTCTGTTATCGATGAGATAAAACAGGAAAAAGATGAGAGAACAATACAATTTACTGTTGAAGATCTCCCAAAAGCATTCGGGAATTTTACTCTGATAAAGCAGGTATACAGAAACCTTATTGAAAACGCGATAAAATTCAGTACTTCTGCTCATAAAGCAGAAGTACTGATCTCATACTCTGAAATACAGGGTGGAGCATATTTTGTAAAGGACAATGGAATTGGTTTTGATAATAGGTTAGCATCTAAAATATTTAATATTTTTTCTCGTGGTACAAACGATAAGAATATACCCGGAACCGGTGTCGGGCTGGCAATTGTAAAAAGAATAGTTGAAGGTCATGGAGGACATATCTGGGCAAATTCTGAACCGGGAGAAGGAGCTGTTTTTTACTTTACTTTAAATTCTTAAGAAAGAATAAAGGAGTTTTGTTTTGGGAATAAAGTATAGGTTCCTTATTTTGGAAGATGTTGAAACAGATGCCGAGCTTATAATGGATCAGATTCTGCATACAGTAATTGTCTGTACTTTTAAATGTACAGATAATGAATTTGACTTTAAAAAACTGGTAGGTGAATATAAACCTGATCTTGTTTTAGCAGATTACAGTCTGCCAACTTATGACGGCATATCTGCTTTGAATTACGTTCTTCAACACTCTCCGGAATTGCCTGTAATTATAATAACTGGATCTATGAATGAGGAAACCGCAGTCAGATGTATGAAAGCAGGTGCAGCGGATTATATTTTAAAAGATAATATGAGTCGCCTTGGACTTGCAGTTCTTGCTGCCATTGAAAAAAAGAATCTAAAGCTGGAGTTAATTCAGGCACAAAAGATGGAAGCTATCGGTAACCTTGCCGGTGGGATAGCCCATGACTTTAATAATCTTTTAGGAGTAATTATAGGGTACAGTGACTATATTCTAGAGACACTGAATCCGAATGATACTATGTACAGGTTTATCGAAAATATAAAATCTTCCGGGACACAGGGGGTATATCTGACTGAACAGCTACTGTCTGTCAGCCGTAAACAGATAATCCAGACTGAAATTTTATCTATTAACATGATTGTTTCAACGACAGAAAGAATGCTGAAGCGCCTGCTTGGGGAAGATATTAATCTTGTTTCCTATCTGGACACTGATATATGGATGATAGAGGCGGATCATGGGCAGATCACTCAGATTCTCATGAATCTGGCAATCAATGCCAGGGATGCTATGGTTGAAGGTGGGAAAATAGAAATCAGAACAGAAAATGTGGAGATTGATGAGCATTTCTGCAGACAATTTATGTATGCACATCCAGGGTATTATATCTGTCTATCTGTACTCGATACTGGTATTGGATTGGATCAGGAGACACAGTCTCACATATTCGAGCCTTTTTATACCACCAAAGAGAGAGGAAAGGGCACTGGCCTGGGACTGTCGGTTATATATGGTATTGTGAAACAGCATAAAGGTTGGATTGCTGTGGAAAGCCAACCTGGTAATGGAACTCTATTTAAGGTCTATCTTCCTGCTGCTTTTCCAACAGAAATAAAAAAAACTTCAGAAAAGATTTTTACCTGTGAGACTCAGGGATATTCCATGCGGGTTCTGCTTGTAGAGGATCAAAAAATGCTACGGGAGTTTGCTTCGCAGATACTTCATGAAAATGGTTATATTATTTCTGTGGCAGAAAAGGCTGAAGAGGCAATTGCCCTTTTTGAAAGTGAACATGGACGGTTTGATATTGTATTCAGTGATGTGGTTCTTCCTGGTATGAGCGGTGTTAAACTGGTAGATTGTTTGTTAGCAAAAAAGCCCGAGCTAAATGTATTACTCACCAGTGGGTATCTGGATGATAAATCCCAGTGGTCTGTCATAAGGGATAAAGGATTCCCTTTCCTTTACAAACCCTATACCCTAAAGAAACTTCTTTCAGCAATGAAAGAAGCTCTTATATAGAATCTTTTATTTTATACAGTTTAAGTTTTCGGTACAAAGTAGCTATACCTATATCCAGTATTTTAGCGGCTTCCTGACAGTTCCCATTGCATTTTGTCAGTGCATTATGGATAGCTGCCTGCTCATAAGATACCAGACTGTCCCCGTTTACGGTGTTTATTTGTGAGAGATTTTCAGATACCCCAGTCTTATCTCTGAGTGCGAATGGTAGATCTCCAGGGAGAAGCTCCTTCCCAGTCCCCATTGCAAGTGCTCTCATTATGGTATTCTGCAGCTCCCGGATATTTCCTGGCCAGGTGTGCTCGTACATTATTTCCATTGCTTTATCAGATATTTGGGTTATTGATGAGAAATCAGTTTTTAAATGAGTAAGAAAATATCTTGCCAGTAAAGCAATATCCTCTTTTCTCTCCCGTAAGGGAGGGACTTTTATTGTTATTACATTCAATCTGTAAAAAAGATCTTCTCTGAATCTCCCTTTACTCACTTCCTTGGCAAGATCCAGGTTTGTTGCAGCCAATACCCGGATATTTACCGGATAACTTTTTGTACTGCCAACAGGTCTTATTTCTCTTTCCTGTATGATCCGAAGTAATTTTGCCTGAACCGAGGGAGAAAGTTCTCCAATTTCATCAAAAAAAAGAGTTCCTCCGTTAGAGCTGCGAATCAAACCTTGTACATTAGTGTATGCTCCCGTAAAAGCACCCTTAACATGTCCGAAGAGCTCACTTTCTATAATATTCTCACTGATAGAAGCACAATCTACTGTAATAAATGGATTTTCTACTCTTAGACTATGGTGATGAGTTGCCCTTGCAACCAGTTCCTTTCCTGTTCCTGTTTCACCCTGGATCAGTATAGAAGCATTGGACTTCCCTATTTGCAGTATTGTTTCTTTCAACTGTGACATAGCTGATGAGGTACCGACCAGGTGTTTAAAACCAAATGTGAAATCGACCTTTGCCCTTAGATTTTTATTCTCTTCCTTTAATACCCATATATGGTGTAACTGATTAACTCTGACACGTAATTCAGCTGTAGGAAAAGGTTTTTTTAAAAAGTCGATAGCTCCATGTTTTATAGCTTCTACGGCTTTTTCTATTCCTCCTCTCCCTGTCAGCATTATAACCATAATATCAGGATATTTTTCTTTTGTTGTTGTGAGTAGTGATAAACCATCGATTTCCGGCATATAAAGATCAAAAATAGCCGCATGAACAGTAATAGTCTCCAGAAGTGAAAGTGCTTCTACTCCATTTGAAGCAGTATGAATCTGATAACCCTCTTTACTGAAAACGGTTTGAAGAAGCTCAAGAAATAGGGGTTCATCATCTACAATTAATAATGAAAAACTGTTTTCTAGTATATCCATACCATAGGTTATCCAATAGCCTGGCTTTTTTCAATCTTTAAATTATCATTTTGATAATTAGTTCTTCTCATTATGATAATTCTTTCGTAACTATTCACGGGCTAAAGCTCCAGCTTTTATACAGCCAGCCAGAAGGTTTTTATTGATCCAATAAATACGCTTTATTTAAGTTGGTACGGTTTATGCTTATTTATGGTGTAAATAGTAGGTCGAATAAGGGGAAAACGGAATAAAAAATATGGCTCACGGGTTTTGATTGTAGGGGAATAATTATGAATACGGAGTATAAATTTCTCATACTGGAAGATGTTGAAACAGATGTAGAATTAATTATGGATCAGGTACAAGCTGCGGACATTAACTGTCAGTTTGTTACTACAGATAATGAGGACGGTTTTATAAAGCTGATGGTGGAATTTAAACCGGATCTTATACTTGCCGATTACAGTCTTCCTACCTACGACGGTATGTCTGCTCTGAAATATGTTCTTACTCATTCCCCTGAGACTCCTGTAGTAATGGTGACAGGTTCCATAAACGAAGAGACAGCTGTTAAATGTATGAAATCCGGTGCTGTTGATTATATCCTGAAGGATAAGATGGAGCGATTGGGTCTTGCTGTCAGGGTGGCTCTAAGTAATAAGAAAATACGTCAGGATAAAATTAAAGTTGAGAAAGATCTTGTGAAACGGGAATTATACTATCGAAATATATTAAAATATATGCATGACGAAATTGTTGTCATATCCAAAGATTATATTATAGAGGATATAAACAATTCAGTTTTAACTGTTATTGGCAAAAAGCGTAAAGAGATTCTGGGAACAACCTGCTATCAAACATTATATGGGTGTGATTCCCCCTGTTATAATTTTGGTATTGAATGTCCACACGAAAAGGTTTTCTCTACTGGTTTGAGATACCAGTATCAGCGAAAAGCCAGGGATACAACTGGAAAGGAAATATGGGTTGATATTATGACCTCTCCTCTGTTTGATGAAAATAAGAATGTTACCCATATTATCGAATCGTACCGTAATGTTACTGATCTAATACGAATAAAAGAATCGGAAAGAAGGTTATTACAGGTTGTAAAACAGTCGCCTGTAAGTGTCATTGTTATGGATAAAAATAGAAAGGTTTTGTATGTAAATGATGCCTTTACCAATCTCAACGGATACACTAAGGATGAGATAATTGGGACTGAACTGGAGAGTATTGGTGACTTTTCGATAGCGGAAGATAATAACCTGTATAACCAGGTATTAAATGGAGAAAATGTTAAAAGCGTTTTCTATAACAGGAAAAAAGATGGTACCGAATATTGGGTATCAGCAGTTCTTGCACCATTTTTCAATTCTGAAGGATACATAACGGGGTTAATTGAGATACAGGAGGATATTACCAAACGTCTGGAGGATGAAAAACAGATTGCGAAAGATCTGGAGGAAAAGGAGCTTCTCCTTCAGGAAATCTATCATCGTGTAAATAATAACATGCAGATAATGATCAGCCTGCTTAATATACAAATCGATAATACGGATAGTGCAGGGGAAAAAAAGGGACTTATAACAGCCCAGTCTAGGATTGGTGCAATCTCTGCAATACATAATAATATTTACCAGGAAAAATCTTTCACAGACATAAATTTTAATAAAGTGGTTAATAATATTTACAATAATCTTTGTGTGAATCTTATGATATTTCAGGGAAATATAAAATTTTCTGTTAACGCTGATATTTCCCATTTCGGTCTGGATCTTGCACAGCCCTGCGCTCTGATTGTAAATGAGCTTTTATCCAATTGTCTTTGTCATGCATTTCCGAATGGAAATGGAAAGATTGAAGTTGATTTAAATATTGATGATTCTGGAGAAATTACCCTGCAGGTAAAAGACAACGGTATAGGGATCCCTGAAGATGTAGATCTGGAAAAATCAGAGACGACTGGATTTAGTTTAATATATTTATTAGTCTCCGGACAACTTGGTGGAACAGTTAAATTTATTCGAAATAAGGGAACCACTGTGGAAATATCTTTTAAACGAATTATTGACAAAAAACGATTCTAACAGCTTTGGAGGAGCCGATGCATATGAAAAAAATTCTATTGATAGATGATGAAAAGAGTATTCTCAATTCTCTGAAGCGAGAGCTTTCTGACTGGTGTACTGAAATGAATATTGTGATACTCAGTCATACCAATCCGCTGGAGGCCTTTAACTCCCTCGAAACGGAAAAAGATGTATTCCTGGTCATTTCCGACCTTCGTATGCCGGAGATGCTTGGATCCGATCTCCTTTTGAAAATAAAAGATGTTTATCCCGGAATTATTACTATACTACTCACTGGCTATTCCGAGATTGATGAGATTATGAAAGCGGTTAAAGCTGGAATATTTGCCTATATTTTAAAACCCTGGGATGAAAAATATCTCTTAACCGAGATAAACAAAGCTTTTGAGTTATTCAGGCTGCGAGAAGAAAAGGCGAAGTATCTGCAAATGCTAGATGAAGAGCTTAAATGGGGTGGGGAACTTCAGAAAAAACTGCTTGAAAGAGAGATCCCCAAATCAAGATCCATAAGTGTTGATGTTGAATATCTGCCACTACCGATGCTCTACTGCGGAGGAGACTATTATGATTTTATATCACTCCCACATGGAAATTACTTTGTACTTCTTGGAGATGTTGCTGGTCATGGACTGAAGGCAGCATTTATAACAACAATACTTAAAACTATTATTTATTCTGAATATGTCCGGGAGCATCAGACTGTCGGGATTTCCCCGGCAGATTTTCTTACATGGCTTAATAGTAGGATATCTACTGAACTCAGTCAGTTTCCTGATATCCTTATAACTTTCGTAGCCATGGTCATTAACCCTTCAGAAAAAAAAATAATCTTCGCGAATGCAGGACAGTCCCATTTCTATCTTATTCGAGGAGAGAAAACACATGCCATCTACGATGAAGGATTTTGCCTTAACATTACCGATGATCCAAAATATAAAAACAGATCTTTCTCTATTAAACAGGGTGACCAGATATATATGTTTACCGATGGTCTTACTGAGATACGAGAAAATAAAGCTACAATCTCCAAAGAAGTTACCGGGAAAATACTTATTACTGAGGCTGGTAAAAACTCCAGTCCCGCTGAAATAGTGGAAGCTTTCAGACAGGAAAGTTCAGAAGGTCTTTTTTATGATGATATAACACTCATCTCTATAAGGATAAACTGATGGAATTAGTATTGCATGAAGAAATTGAATATAATGGTCTCTTTTTAAATATAGAAGAGTTTACGGATATAAAAGTACTGGTACATTTAAAAGGACGACTGGAAACAGCAAATTCAATTCATTTTTTAAAATTTATAATCGACCTGGTAGATTTTTCCTCTGTCGGATGTGAATTGATTCTTAATATGAAAGAGTTGTATTATGTCTCCTCAACAGGAATTGGAGCATTTACAACAATTTTGGTAAATTGCAAGAAAAAGAATATGAACTTATTCATGAAGGATATGCAGCCAAAGGTTAAAGATATTCTGGAGTTACTCGGCTTTATCTCTTTCTTTAAATTGATATAGGAGCCCAAATGGGAATTAATATTAATTTTAAAAGGTTTGTTGAAAAAAGTAATTCCATGTTTTATGTCACTTCTCTGAAGGGAGAAATTCTCTATATAAATGATTTTGGTAAAAGCCTCCTTGGGATCACTCCTGACGATATTAACTCTGGAATCAATGTACAATCTTTTTATCTATTTTCGGAAGATAGAGCAGATTTTATTCAAGATCTTCAAAAAGGTGAAATTATTCAGGAACATGAAATCCGTTTAATTAATAGTTATGGGAAAAAAATTATCGGCCATGAACAGTCATATATAGTACCTCGTAGCTCCGGTGTTGATCTTGTATATGGTTCTGTAAATGATATATCTGATTTCATCGAGTTAAATTTAAATACTGCCAGATTAAATCTTGAGTTGGCAGATATAAACCAAAAACTTCAGGATGCATATACTTCCATGGCTCAACAGGAAAAAATGGCAACCATTGGAGAGCTTGCTGCAGGTGTTGCTCATGAAATAAATAATCCTCTTGGTTTTATAATCAGTAATACAAACAGCGTGGGCAGATATATAAAAATACTGACAGAAATATTCACAAAAATAAAAAAAACATATAATATTAATGCTGTTGAGGGTATTGATCAACTTGAATTTATACTCACAGATCTGGGAGAAGTCCTCAAAGAGAATAAAGATGGACTTAGGCGTATAGCAACTATTACCGATAGCCTGAAGCGCTTTTCAAGGATGGGAGATGAGAATAACAAAAGTAATTTTGATCTTAATCAGGCAATTAAAGATACTCTTACTATTGCAAAGACTCAGTATAAGTATATAGCAGATATAGAACTGAATCTGGGAGATATCCCTCCTGTTTTTTGTAATGGTGACTCAATTAATCAGGTTCTCCTGAACTTAATTGTAAATGCTGCCCATGCAATCGATTCCCTGGATCCAAAAGAGAGGGGGTTAATATCAATACAGACTTCTGTAAAGGATGCAGATGTAGTATTTCAGGTTACAGACAGTGGCTCTGGTATAAGTGATTCAATTAAGAATAAAATATTTGATCCTTTTTTTACTACCAAGGAAGTTGGCAAGGGCACAGGTCTGGGATTGAGTTTATGTTACGATATTATTGTTCAGAAACATGGTGGTAAAATATGGGTGGAAAATAGCTCCCAGGGAGGAGCCATTTTTAGCTTTACTCTGCCTGGAGGGAATTATGGGAAATGATATCAATATTCTAATAGTAGAAGATGAAATAATTACAGTAAACTTTATTAAGACAGGACTTTTTAAATATGGATTTAATAATATTTCACATTGTCTTAGTGCAGAGCATGCTTTATTAAGAGTAGAGGAGCTGAACCCCGGGTTAGTATTATTGGATATTTCGCTGGAAGAAAGGCATTCCGGAATTGAACTGGCAAAAATTTTTACTAATTCTTATTCAATTCCAGTAATTTTTATTACTGGTGGTATTGATGATCAAACAATTGCCCGTATTGAGGAATCTGAACCTTATGGTCTATTGTTCAAGCCTTTCCGTATTCAAACTTTAAAAGTGCTTATAAATATTGCTATTAAAAGAATGGAAGCAGAAAAATATAGAATTGAGAGTGAGAAGAAGCTGGAAGTTTCAAAAATACAGTTATTTGAACAGGTTAGAGAACTTGATTCTTTTTTTAAAATATCACAGCTGGTTAATGAATGTTCAGAGATTAAAAATCTTATTAAGGGAGCTCTTCCCTTAATTCCCATAGCCTTTAATATGGGTGACTATATTAGTACACGAATTATCTACAGGAATAAGATCTATGAATCAGCGAACTTCAAAGAAAGCAAGTGGGTTTTAAGTGAATCTCTGGCAAAAAATTATAAAAAGGGTGATATGATAGAGCTTCATCTTTCGGTTGAAGATTCTGTAGAAAGTTTTCCATTTTCAATGGAGGATATAAATACTTTCTCTGCTATTTCCCAGCAATTATCTCTTGCTCTTCAGAGATTTACTTTTGAATCCGATCTTAATTATCAGTTAAAATTAACCGAGATACTGAACAGTATTCTTCAGGAGTTAATTAAAAATAATGATAAAAAAATTGGTTATTTATTAAAATCGATGTTAAAAAAACTGGGTATATATTTCCATTCAGAATTCTGTGAAATATTAATGTGGAAGAAAAAAGGAAATCACCCTTTTTATAATAAAATTACCTGGATGCCAAAAGAAGATATAGAACCTCTGGATCTTTCCGAATTAACTATCCAGGATTTGAAAATGCAAACTAAAGCTATCTATTATACTCAGGAGGATACTTCAAAAATAAATTCTAGGTTTGTGTCAAAACAGTTATTTATTGAAAATCAAAAGAGAAATTTACTTATAATACCGATAATGATTAAGAAGATTCAGGCTGGTATTTTATTGTTTGCTTTTTCAAATGAAAACTCTTTTGTCAGCGAACATACTTCCGAATTCAGTATTCTGGGCGATATAGTTTCTCTGACCATATCCAAAGCAAATAGGGAAAGAAAAATACTAATTTACCGACAGGCAATTGAGCAAAATCCTTCTACCATTGTAATAACTGATATTAAGGGTACTATAAGTTATGTGAACCCCATGTTTACAAGAACTTCCGGTTATACTTTTAAAGAGGCCATAGGCAAAAATCCACGTATACTCAAATCTGGTGATCAGGATCCATTATTTTATAAAGAACTTTGGAACAGCTTAACCAGCGGTGACCTCTGGAAGGGGACTTTCCATAATAAACGGAAGGACGGAAGTTTGTTTTGGGAACTGGCTGTAATAAGTCCCATAAAAGATAACAGTGGAAAAGTTACCGGCTATATAGCCCTGAAAGAGGATATTTCAGATAAGATTGAAGCAGAGGAAACCCTTAAGCAACTTAATACTGACCTTTTGAATACACAGGCTTCCCTGATTCAGGAAGAGAAGCTGGCTTCCATTGGCCGTTTGGCTGCAGGGGTGGCTCACGAAATAAATAATCCTATTGGTTTTGTATTTAGTAATTTTCGAACCATAGAGAAGTACAAAGAAAATATACAAAAATTAATTAGTAGTCTAAAAAATAATGGAACTTTGGATCAGGAATTTCTGGAAAATATTTTTGAAGAGAATAAAAATTGATTTTATCATGAAAGATATGGATGAACTTCTTCAGGAGTCATACGATGGATTCGAGAGGGTAATAAATATTGTAAATAGTCTGCGAAGTTTTTCCCGGATCGATCAATTAAAATCTTTTGTTCCCTATGATCTGAATGATGCCATTAAAACGACATTAACAATTGCCAGGAATGAAATCAAGTATTCTGCTGATGTAGAATGTAACTATGGAGCAATTCCAGGAACCATGTGCAACAGTAGTGAAATTAATCAGGTTATTTTAAATCTTCTGATAAATGCATCTCAGGCAATTAAAGATTCTGGTCTGCAGGGCAGGGGTAAAATTTCTATCAAAACATATCAGAAAGAAAATAATATATGCTGTGAAATAAGAGATACAGGACCAGGTATTCCTGATGAAGTTATCGGGAATATTTTTGATCCATTTTTTACAACAAAACCTGTAGGTGAAGGAACCGGCCTTGGTCTGAATATATCCTATGATATTATAGTGAAAAAGCATAATGGTGTACTAATTGCTTCCAATTATAAAAACGGCGGGGCTGTTTTTACTTTTAAATTACCTATAATTACAGAAAACTAGGAAGAATAATAAACAAGTGAAACTGCTAACTCATATTCAAGTAATAATACAATACTATTAAATCTTTGAGTATGTTACTTTTTCTCTATTCATGTAAAACAGTCTTTGGATGTCTTTATCCTGGGATAATACAGGGAATTGAAAATATATTTAAGGGTGTATATCTTCTTGAAAAGTTGCAGCTTTAATTAAGCTGAGTAATGTATCCTGATTCCAGGGTTTTGCGATAACATCAAGTATGTTTGCTCGGTAAGGAGCAATTGCTGCAATAACATCCTTCGTAATGGTACCCGAAAGAATTATTATATGAATCTGTGGATGTTCGACTACTGCTTTTTTTATAAATTCGAGTCCACCCATAACAGGCATTCTGATATCGACAAGTACAAGGTCAATAGGCTGTGTTTCCAGTTTATTTAAAGCCATTAGCCCTGTTTCTGCAGGGATAACATTGAACCCATGAAAACGAAGTTCTCTGGAAAGAGCGGAGCGGATATTTAGATCGTCATCAATAACCATGATATTTATCATATTCCATAGATTTTAGTAGAAAGATGAACCAAATGCAAGCAATCTTCAGAAATTCCCGGCAAGTAATTGAAATGGA
>JAJRQE010000338.1 GCA_024280415.1 Spirochaetota bacterium
CGGCTATTGATAGGCTGGTACACCATGCAGATATTTATAAAATAGAAGGAGAAAGCTATCGAAAAAAACACGCAGAACAGTTAAATCAAAACCGGACAAGTTAGTTGTCGCCAACCGGACAAGTTAGTTGACGTTTGATACAATCCATCTATAGAGAGCTAAAACATAGTCATTATCCCTTTCAGCAATATTAGCTCTTCTTATTTCATACCCGCCAAATGATTCAAAAAGTGAGTATTTACCTTGTGCTGCTAATTCATTCAAATAACTCTTTTCAACTTTTTTCTTATTATGATAGTTAAGGTTAGCAAGAAAATCAGCGCAAACTAAACCCCATGAATTATTGGCATAATCCATTTTCACCTTGATATGTTTACCAATAAGCTCAACCATGCCTTTTGTTGCTAGATCGACTTCCAATGCAATAGGGAGTGAATTGACAATTTCTTGGTTAATATTGCTAATACTGGTTTGAAGCTGACCATCTATTGTTCTTGAAGCAACCACTAAATCCAGACTCTCAATCACATCATCATCGGGGATAACCGTTTCACATAAAGATAACAGGTCAGCCAGCATTAAACGATAGGTCTTTTCTCTATCTGATAATGAAGATTTCGTGTAATTAATCGCAGCCAAACAATAATAGTTGAAAGATAAGCTATTTAACTTGTTAAGAACTTGTTTAGCCATATCGACAGCCTGAATATGACCATAGTCTCTTCTAAATTCTGTCAAGTGAAAATCTTTAATTGATTTAAGGCCAAGCTTCTTTGGAGTATCTGAGAATTTACTGGTAAGAAATTTTTCACAATTTTCATAAGTATCGGAAAACAGCATTCCTGATAATACCCATTGACCTCGTTTTGATTCAAAGTCTCCTGACTCATCTATGTATAGCGTGTATTTCATATTTAATCTCTAGGCATCGAAATTTCACCACAGCTTGGACATTTGATATTAAATGGCTCTAAAGCTTGAGTAGCATGATATGTCCAGTATTGACCATTTTTTATTAATCTGTTTTTACAACTCCCACAGTAGCTATACACTGAAAACAAAGAACAGTGATCACATGTAATCCACCACTTTTTACCTTTGGGTGTTCGTTTTTCACTGTATTGATACTCATCTGAACCGCAGGAAATACAAAACAGCTTTTCTTTAAGAATGGGATTATATTCTTCCTTTTCCTCGTCATAAGTATCTTTATTATCTTCCAACCCATATTGCAAAAACATTCCAATGAGTCGTTGTAAGTCATCTAAAGTTGCACCATGCCTTTTTATAGGTGATAGGAAAATTGCCCCATAATCATGATCTGGTGATGTATCTTCGCACCAATCATCAAACATAACTGTTTCACCGTAATAGTTATGTTTTGACCAGTCTTGAGGTGTCTTCCTCTTAGATATAGCTTTAGTAGATGGGTGTAAAATAAACACCTTATTTTGATTTTTCTCAGAATAATCTTTTTCATTGTATAATTGGTTTACAACGTTAGAAATATCTATTTCCTCGTAGAACTTTGCATCAATAACAAAACGATGTTTTATTTTTTCACCTGTGAAAGAAGAAGTCACATCTAATACAAAATCAGGTCTTTTTCCATTGCGTAGTTCTTTTTCATAGCTCAAACATACTTCCCTACAAGATATATTATTTTTGAAATTTAGAACAATATCTTTTTTTTGAGTGAGTACTTGCTGGAGCAAGCTTTGCTTCCAACACTGCTCAGGTATGAATCGAAACTTTTCAATCAATATTTTAATTATCTGAAGAAGACACCACCGCTCATAGACAGCTGGTATATCTAAAACACCAATCTTTTCTGTTTCTTGTAAACTATCAAAGAGGTTATTGTCTAAACCTGAACTATCCATAACTTTCTTGTAGAGCTTATGAGCCCCTTGATAGTTAGGATTTTGAATGAAGGTCATTGATCCAGGGAAGTGAGTGTTATTTTTTATTTTCAGATTAGCTAATTGTTTTTTAAGTTTATGCAGCTTAGATGAAATAGGTATTAGAGACTTATAAATGCTGGAATTTCTGTCACTGTCAACATTTAATAAATCTTTGGCTCTCTCTATGGTAGTCCTCTCTTTTTCCTGCTCCCTAAGCTCCTGATTTGTTAGAGGGCGTATCCACTCTGAACGTTCTAAATTTTGTTTTTCATGTTTTAGTCTTTTCAGTGCTTTTGTATTTTTATCAAAACAAACTTCAAGGCTAATAGTTTGTTTTATTTCTATTATCCAAAAGGGCTTCCCATCATGCTGATCTCTAGCTGTGCTAGTAACAATTGCACCTATCCTATATTCTCCATAATGTTGAAATACAGTACCAAAAATAGCTTTATCAAACTTTAATAGCACGCCATAATTATTAGTTTCCAAGTCGGATTTAACAAACATTGAAATACATTTATTATCATATTCATCCTCCTTTGGAGGTGAAGTGACTGTAAATGTAGTTTTATTTAATTGATATGTATTTGCAATATCATAATCATTTTTACTCTTTACTATCTCAAAGATCCTTTTTTCTCTCTTTTCTATTTTTTTCTCTAGATCCGATATGTTAGAACTAACAACTTCTTTATCTATTTCAATTTTATCAGAAAAGCCCTTTAATCTTGATTCATAATCAAGGAGATTTTTCTCGTATCGTTCCTTTCTACTCTCTGATACCTTAGATAAATTATCAACCAATATAGAAATATTGGCAAGAATTGCATAAATATATTGATTCTCTGCAACATCATACGATTCAATATAGTCTCTACCTGTAAGAAGTTTAGAGTAACCTTTTGCAGCTATTTCCATAAATGTTCTTGGAATAGGACGTACTTTATCCGCAGTCTGTAACGATTGGCTTTCCTTTAGCTCTTTCTTTGGATTATCAATAATTTTTTGAACAAATTTGGTAAAGCGATTGATATGCTCAACCAGTTCTTCGGTAGCTACTTTAACATCCTGTGTTTTCACATCAGCTGAAACATAGCTATCTTCTTTTAGAATTAAATCCCATAGATCACTTCTAAAATCACTTAGGTATAGCTCTAACTCATCATAAGTAAAGCTAAGAGAGTGAATCTGTATCTGACAAGATATGTCACCAAAAATGATAGTTGCTTCACCAGCATGTCGGCATAACGGGGAATCTTTATATAGTTTCTTATTTTTCTTCTTCCATTTGCCATCTTCTATCCACCAAGTTTTCCCAGTTTCAATGTTTTCAACTGGCATTAGATTAATCATCTTTCCTGAGCTGTTTTTGAATGCGGGTATATAAGAGTTGTCAAAATCAGAGATATGGAAAGCAAGTTGTCCATATAAGTAATTATCTACTTTACTATAAGTAACCGCTTCAAATTTATATTCATATTTACTTATAGCTTCAATCAGAATAGAGTCTCTTGCTTCCTCAATACTTCTAACTGTGGTTTTATCTGCCCAATTAACCGATATATATTTAGCCTCAAATGGATAAGTCATATTAGGTTATGCCCAGTAGTTGACAATTCCATCATTGTTTTTGGACTTATCGAGTATTTCAGTTAGCTCATTAACTGTATTGCGTCCTTCATCATCATCTACTCCACCAGCTATAATTTCGTTAATAGCTCGTTTAAAGTCATCAACAATCTCAGATTTTTCTTGATCTGCTACTTTTATATTTCCATCAAAAGTAAATTTTGGGAGTATTTTATGTAAAATAAAGTTATTAAATGCAATTTCATCATTGTCATTAAATGCTTCAAAAATCGCTTTATAATTTAGCCCTTGTCTAATCGTTCTTAAGCCAATTTCAACGCCTAATGGTTGCAAGTATTCTTTAGTTAAAGAAACAACGTCACGGCAAAATATATCATTATGGCTAAATTTAGGATAAGGCTTTCTTGTACCAAAATTATCTATATCAATCTTTAGTTTAAGATCAGCATAGTCAACTTTGCTCTGAGTTACTTCCTCTTCAATAGCTTTCCAATTCGCTAATAATGGATTATCAAACTTTATAACATGTGCTCTATCCAATACTTTGGGTGATAGATAATGAGTGGTTTCATCAATATTGATAGCACCAATAATTCTTACATTACTGGGGAAGGTGATTGTGGGTGGTGTGCTAAGAATGCCACCAAGCATACGACGTAGAGTACTGTGGTAACTAATAAGGGATACTTTATCACTAAGCCCTAAAATTTCTTTTAACTCACTATTAATACTTGGACTATTTAGAATATCGTAAAAGGTTGAAGAATCACTGGCATTGTGTTTATTCTGCAATCCTTCAATAGCTCTAATTACATTATTGAACTCACTAAGGACATGGTTAGATTCATCGTCAGAATATAGAAATATTTCTGGATCACTATCTCTTTCTTCTAATACTGATAAGAAATCAGCAAAATAGTATTCAACACGAGCTAAGTTCATTTCATCAAGGCAAATAAAGTAGGGAGTTTCTGGATTATTTGATGCCTCTATGAGTGCTTCTAAGAAAGGGGTTGAGAGATAGGCTTTTTGCAATGGATTATAGTACCCAAGCAAGTCTTCTGAACTTGTCCAGCTAGGTTTTACTGGAATGATTTTTGCAACTCCAGATACAGCTTCTGCAAATGACTTAACAAGATTAGTTTTACCAGAACCCGAGTCGCCTGCAAGTATGATGAGGTCATTGGTTTGTATCAGACTAAAGTAATCTTCAAGCAAGTATTGTGGATAAATGATATCTTTGTTGAAAAGATAAGCTTGGATATGTTCAATGGCTTTAGAGAAGTTAGACTCTAGGTCTTTGTCAAAGTCGATAAAACTTCCTGTTTCTTCATTGTTATCTGATGGCTTTTTTTCGATAATTTCATTGTATTGTTCTTCATCAATAAATTCCAAACGGCGCAAAGAATCAGCTTTATTCTTCAAGAATTTATTAAATTTATCTTTTCTTTTCATTTGTGCTTCCTTCACGAATGCTAGTTCTTTTTCTAGTTTATCCTTACTACCATTTAATAATCTAATTTCTCCATCTAAAAGTCCTGCTTTAATTTTTTTCTCATTAATTGCAGAAATGATATTCTGATTGAACTTACTGTTTTCAATAATATTTTCATCAAGTTCTTTTAACGTTGATAGTTTTTTTTCATTCTCATCTATTATCTCAAGTGATATTTTGTTGTATCTTTCTTCTCTTTCAATATTTTCATTTTCTAATTTAATACGTTCGGTTTCAGCATAATCTGAAATAACTTTCTTATTTTTTTCTTTGTAATATTTAACAATACTTTCTTCGATCAATACTCCTTCGCTGTTCTTTACAATAGCATCATCTCTTATAGTTTTTATTACTTGAACCGATTCGGGCTCAGCCCGTAGCAGGAATGGATTTTCATGCCTTTCTCTTTCTGAAAAATCAGATAAAGCTAGTTCGCATCTTACTAAAACTTCATCATTTAAATTCTGATCAAGATATTTTTTAATCTTTTCATCAAATCCTGGTGGTACATATATACCGTTAGTTGGAATATCATCAGAATCATCTAAATTACTGAATGGGTAATTTAGTATTGCCCCCATTTCGATTGATTCAGCACCATAAATGCGATAATGATGATAATTGGTCGAGGTATTTACACTGACACGAAGTCTACCTACAACCTCAATTGACTTGTTTTCAGATATATTCCATTGTTCTTTCAATAATGAAATAAGTTCTTTATCAGATTTATTTTCTGCTTCTGCTTTAGTAATTGTATTCATGAAATTTTTTATATATTTTTATTTCTGTGTTAGCCACAATGAATCTCTTGATAGTAACTATAACATTTATTATTTAATCCGTTTATGAGTTTAACCCACTCTCTCTCTTGCTTGAAAAGCTTAGACATCACTGAAAAATATGACAAACCTGCTGATCAGTTAACCAAATGATAAGTAACTAAAAAATAATTATTGAGAGCAAAACCCAATTTATCCTTGATACAACGTTATCAATCAAACATCTTCTATATTTCATTTTACTTTGAGTAATATATTTTGTTTGATATTTTTAAAAAGCCTAAACCTAACGGTTTAGTCGCCTTATCCGCAAAAAAGCTTCTAACACCCTACAGCAATCTTATTGGGCAGATCCACCAGCACGTTGCCGTTCCAGAAACTCACTGGCAAGCAGTATATCTCCAATTTATTGATAATTTTGCTGTACAAGTCCAATTGCTTCCTGCATCCGAGTCACATCATCACTCAAGCGCACATGAAAAAGGGGTCAGTGAAAAAGGGGTCAGTACCCTTAATGAATTTTAGGTCGCCTCCGCTTCGCACATCCAAATCTGTCTTTGGCAATGTAGCCGTCAAAATCAGTTGTGTTGTCTTATTCGCCCTACTTTAAATTGAGGTAGGTCATCGGTGATTTTAAACCAGTTTGCACTACTGCCAGTAAAAACATGAACATCAGGCCTTTGTTCAATATCGTTATCTAAAG
>JAJRQE010000033.1 GCA_024280415.1 Spirochaetota bacterium
GAAAGGTTCTACACCCGGTTTTTTTGGAGTTATGCACACCTGGGGAAGACAGATACAGTATCATCCAGGCTGCCAGGGCGAGCAGTAAGCGAAGCGCACGACCAGCCCTCATATACACTATGTAGCTCCCGGGGGTGCCTTGGATAAAGAATCATTATCCTGGAACAAAACTTCAAAAGAATTCTACCTCCCAATATTTCAGTTATCTAAAATGTGCAGAGACAAATTCAAAAAGATAGTTGAGAAGAAAGATCTACTTCATACAATTCCACCGGAAGTGTGGGAAAAAGGATGGAATGTTAATATTCAATCCGTGGGCTCAGGTAGGAACACAATAAAGTATCTATCCCAATATGTGTTTAAAGTTGCAATATCTGATCACCGAATTATCAAAGTTCATAACCGGCGGGTATATTTTAAATACACCAACCGTGAGACTGGAAGAATTATTATAACTTCGTTGGACGTAATAGATTTTATTCAAAAGTATCTTCTGAATGTCCTACCATCAGGTTTTATGAAGGTTCGATATTACGGATTTATGCAAGATTTTAAATCCGGTTTTATCCAGAAAGAAACAGTAATTCTTTAGCAATACCCTATACAGGATCTTCTTTCATTGGCCTTCAGGAACAATCCTTAGTATTGAACAATCCTTAGTATTCTATGGTCTTTCTTTGTTGGATTCAATTATTTTCACTAGTTCATCTGGCTTTATAATTATTATTTCATCTGTCTTCGGGAAATCTTTAATATTCCGAGTAACTATGAAATCAATATCTCTCTCAAGTGCTGAATAGTATTGTATTAAATCTTCCAGATCTTTTATCTTTTTTTCTTTAAAAACTTGTTTTATCGTTTCTCCATCAATTTTAGTAATGACTATTATTTTTAACAACTCTGCAAGTAATTCTATACTTTTCTTTTTATTATAAATTTTACTAAGCAAATAATGTAAATTGGCAATAATCAGGGGTGAGGTATATCCTTTGATGTTTTTTAATTCAATCTGTCTAAAGAGTTCTACCGCTGATTTTTGAAAAGGTTCTCTTTCCATCAACAAATCTAAAATCACATCAGTATCTACAAAAACTTTAGACATTTAAATATTTCTCTACTAAATATTCTTCTTTCAATTTATCAGCATCAAACGTATCAACATTTACTGAGCCCAAAAGTTTATCTGTTATTGGAGTTTTTTCTTTATTTGTAATATCTTTTCCAGTTTTATCAGATGTTAGATAATAGAAATAGTTTTCAACCATATTAGATAAACTGGTTTTTTGTTTTTTTCGCATACCTTTTTGCCTGCTCAATAATCTCTTTATCAAGACTTAATGTTAACTTTGTTTCCATAACAATACTACTCCCTTACGTATAATAATACTGTATCTAATACGTGTTGTCCATATATTTACGTAAATAGTGTAGAATTCTTATACGTGACTTGACCCTATTTATAATTATGATCATCAAAGTGGCAGATTTCAAAGAATGGAGATATTTGATGAGAAATAATTAAAGTCGTTTATTGAAGTAAAGTTTAAGGTAAGTTCATATTATATCTCCTGCCCCCCTATCAGGAAATTATTCCATAAAATATTCAAATATAGACACAATAAGAGAAAACTCTTGAATTTATCATCTTGACTGTCTAAGAAGGTCGAGTTACTGTACGATTTATATATATTTACCGAATTATTATGTAGTTTAAAGAGAGGTGTAGGAATGTATAACCAGAAAGATTTTATGTCAGATTTAGAAATGCGCAACAATGGTGAACCAGAATTTATTCAGGCTGTAAATGAAGTATTGGAATCGGTTATTGATGTTGTAAATACAGACCCGGAGTACCTCGATGCAAAAATACTGGAACGTATAACCGAACCTGACAGAGTTTTCATGTTCAAAGTTGAGTGGGAAAATGACGAAGGTGAGGTTCAGATAAATAAAGGATACCGGATACAGTTTAACAATAGTATAGGACCCTACAAAGGAGGATTACGCTTTCATCCAAGTGTAACTCTTGGAACCCTAAAATTTCTTGCTTTTGAACAAATTTTCAAAAACAGCCTTACTACCCTTCCAATGGGCGGTGGTAAAGGTGGTTCGGATTTTAATCCGAAAGGGAAATCCGATACAGAAATCATGAGATTCTGCAGGTCATTTATGACCGAACTCCAAAAGTATATTGGCCCTGAAACTGATGTTCCTGCAGGAGATATCGGAGTAGGCAGTAGAGAAATTGGATATATGTACGGTCAGTACAAACGGCTTAGAGGAGAGAATACCGGGGTTCTTACCGGGAAAGGACGAAACTGGGGCGGATCACTTATAAGACCCGAAGCAACCGGGTACGGTGCAGTTTACTTTGCTGATGAGGTTGTAAAGGCACATAATGATACTCTGGAGAACAAACTTATATCGGTTTCGGGCTTGGGTAATGTGGCCTGGGGTGCCTGTATTAAAGCAACTGAACTTGGAGCAAAGGTTATTACCATTTCCGGTCCTGACGGATATATTCTTGATGAAGAAGGTATTTCCACTCAGGAGAAGTGGGACTATATGCTGGAACTTCGTGCTTCCAACAACGATATAGTTAAACCTTATGGGGAAAAATTCGGAGTTCCTTTCTTCGAAGGCAAAAAACCATGGGAGGTAGAGGTTGATATCGCTTTTCCCTGTGCTTTCCAAAATGAGTTGAATAGAGAAGATGCTGAAACTCTAATAAAAACCGGTGTTAAATATGTAATAGAAACATCCAATATGGGATGTACTACAGAAGCTGTAAACCTTTTCATAGAAAGAAAAATTCCCTTTGGACCCGGAAAAGCGGCAAATGCAGGAGGAGTAGCTGTTTCCGGTCTGGAAATGTCTCAGAATTCGATGAAATATTCCTGGGCTGCCGAAGATGTAGACGATAAACTAGGCAGAATTATGAAAGATATTCACGAAGCATGTGTACATGAAGGAAGACAGTCTGATGGTTATATTAACTATGTAAAAGGTGCCAATATTGCAGGCTTCCGGAAAGTAGCAGATGCAATGCTGGATCTGGGATACTAAAAACTGAACACCTGCGATTGACGATAGATATAGTTTTTATTATATTCCACCTGTAAAGACACCATGCAGCGTATTTTTACAGGATTTTTTTGGAGGAAATATGAAAGATATTATTATAGTAGGTTCAGGCCCCGCAGGGCATACAGCAGCCATTTATTCGGCAAGAGCCGGTCTCAATACCACATTGTTTGAAGGATGGATGGCAGGAGGAGTAGCTCCCGGGGGACAGCTTACAACTACAAACGAAATTGAGAATTTTCCCGGATTCCCTGAAGGAATGACTGGTCCGGAACTTATGGTTATTATTCGTAAACAATCAGTAAAACAGGGTGTGGAAATTTTTACCGAGACAGTTGAATCAATAGACCTCTCCTCCAGACCTTTTAAGATAAAAACATCTTCAAGAGAAATGGAAACAGCAGTTTTAATTGTAGCTACAGGTGCAATTGCAAGAAGAATGGGAGTTCCTAACGAAGAAAAATTCTGGCAAAAAGGTATCTCTGCCTGTGCTGTATGCGATGGGGCTCTTCCTCTTTTCAGGAATCAGCCTCTGGTTGTAATTGGCGGAGGAGATACAGCAATGGAAGAAGCAATGCATCTTTCAAAGTTCGGTAGCAAGATATATGTAGTTCATAGAAGAGATGAACTGAGAGCGTCAAAAGCCATGCAGAAAAGAGTACTTGCAAATGATAAAATAGAGATTCTATGGAATACCGTTATGCTCGATGTGGGTGGATCCGATGTTCTGGAATATGTACTACTTAAAAATATAAAAACAGATAAAGAGTTCAAGCAGGAAGTAAAAGGGCTTTTTTATGCAATAGGCCATACTCCAAATACAGCATTTCTGGATGGCCAGCTGGATCTGGATGATGCAGGGTATATTCTTACAAATCCCGGTACAACAGTAACGAGCATTCCCGGGGTGTATGCAGCAGGGGATGTTCAGGATAAGGTTTACAGACAGGCAATTACTTCTGCAGGCACAGGATGTATGGCCTCCCTTGAGGCAGCCAAATATCTTGAAGAAAATCCTCTTTAATAAATAATTGTTTTGTGTTTACATGTAGAGACCTAAGTCGTGCGTCTCTACATATGTACCACGGCTCAACAGGATAAGGGGATTTTGTTTTTGAATCAGGTTGATCGTAAACTAAATTTATTAATTCTTTTTACACTTCTACTTAGTATAATCTCCCTTTTTATTGCGCAAATGGATTCTCCACTACTCTTATCCCCTATTTTAACCAATATTCTCGATTTTATTATTCTTATTGTTCTGGTTACCGAAGTCCTTCTGGAATTCAAACTTGCCACATACAAAACAATTTATATTCGTAAGAATATATTTTCCTTGTTATTTGTAGGAATTTTCATACTTTTATTTATTTATAATAAAATTATAATGTTCTCTTCTTCTTCACCTGGAAATAACGGTAATGCTATGGCAATTCTTATTATAAGAAATATATTTTTACTGTTAAAGGTTTTAAGCCGATTCAAAAAACTTACATCACTCCTGGAAAGTATCCATACTCATCCTGCTCAGACAATTTTTATGAGTTTCCTGTTGGTTATTCTTGGAGGAACTCTCCTATTGATGATGCCCTTTACAGCTGTGAATGGAAATGGTCTTCCTTTTCTGGATGCCCTTTTCACATCTACCTCTGCTGTATGTGTTACAGGACTAATTGTTGTTGATACTGCTACATATTTTAGTATCTGGGGGAAAATTATTATACTAATTTTAATACAGATTGGTGGCCTGGGAATAATGATTCTAAGCTATTTTACAGTTTTTATCCTGCGCCGGTCTATGTCTGTAGAGAATAAGGTTTTGATTTCATACATGCTGAGTGATGATGACATGAGTAGTATTGCTAAAACAATGAAATCAATAATCACCATAACTTTTACAATCGAAGGTATCGGGGCACTGATTCTTTTTATCGGATTTTTAAAAAATACAAGTATGGATATTGGTACTAATATTTTCTTTTCTATTTTTCATGCTGTTTCCGCATTTTGTAACGCAGGTTTTGCTCTTTTTTCAGATAGTCTCATGCAATTCAGCAACAATATTCTGGTACTGGGAATAATTGCCATCCTTATAATAGCAGGAGGAATCAGCTTTTCTGTAATAACTAATTTAAAGTCTTTATTCAGTTATCAATTTAAAAGGTTAAAAGGAAACACCTCCCTTGCAATTACCAAACTTTCCCTAAATACAAAAATTGTACTTTTTTTGAGTACTGTTCTCATTATAATCGGTACCTTCCTGTTCTATGGCCTCGAACATGGAAGGGTTCTGAAATCCATGGATGTAAGCAGCCAGTTTCTTGCAGCCTTTTTTCAATCGGTTACTCTAAGAACAGCAGGGTTTAATTCAATTGATTTTGGTAATCTTGCCCCTTCAATACTTATTGTAATGTTGATTTTTATGTTCATTGGAGCAGCTTCCGGGAGTACTGCAGGGGGGATTAAAGTTAACACAGTCGCAGTTCTCGCCTCTGCGGTAAAATCAGCCTGGAAAAATGAAAAAGAGGTACTTCTTCTAAAACAGGTAATTCCATCTGAACTGGTTCTCAAAGCCTTTTTAATCCTTCTATTCGGTGTTATGGCAGTAATAACCGGAACTTTTCTACTTACCCTCACCGAAAATGCCCCTTTGGAAAACATAATATTTGAAGTAGTTTCTGCCTTTGGAACAGTAGGATTATCTACCGGACTTACACCCCATTTAAGCAGTCCAGGCAGGTTTATGATAATTTTTTTAATGTTTATAGGTCGTCTTGGACCTCTTACGCTGCTTGCAGCAACATCAACAGGAAATAAAAAGGGAAATATAATGTATCCCCAGGCAGATATACCAATCGGCTAGACTCAAACAGAAAAGGAATGGTACAAATAGAATTATTCTATCCTAAGGTGGTTTCAAAACGTAATATTCCTGAAATTACCCCTTTATTATCATATTGGAGTTGGAAATGGCAAAAGAGAAAGAAAAAATATTTGCAGTACTGGGATTGGGAACTTTCGGAGGAAAGGTATGTGAGGTTCTTGCTCAAAAAGGGGGAAAGGTAATTGCAATAGACCGTGATCCGGAACTTATTGAGAAGGTTAAAAATACCGTATTTCAATCTATTCTTCTCAATACCACAGATGAAGTTGCAATGAGTCAGATTCCATATGAAGATATAGATGTGGCAGTCGTGGCAATTGGAGAAAATATCGAAGCAAGTATTCTTACCACAGCAGTCCTCAAGCGTCTCGGAATCCCCTATATACTTGCAAGGGCTGTATCTGAAATACACCACCAGGTTTTAAGGCAGGTTGGAGCCGATGAAGTGGTAAATATAGAAATTGATCAGGGCCAAAGGCTGGCACAGAAACTTATATCTCCGGAAGTCCTGGATAGAATCTCGATAACAGATAATATCAGTGTCTCAGAGGTCTATGTTCCGAAAGATTTTATCGGGAATACCCTGGAAAAGCTTAATATAAGAAAAAAACTTCATATAAACATTGTAGCTATACTCAGAACAACTTTGAGTGTTGACGAAGAGGGGAATCCAGTAAAAACGGATAATGCAGTTTTTCCTGATGCAGATGAAATACTACTAGAATCGGATATTCTTCTTGTAGTTGGAAAAAATGAAGACCTGGACAAATTTAGTAATTTATAGGGGAAAAGGGAATGATTCTAATAAACAGAAAGCTGCTTATTATCCTTTCAGTGCTTATAATTTCAGCATCCATTGGTGCTGGTTTTTTCGGTTACTCCAGAATCCTCGGACTGGAGGGGCATTCTCAGGATGATATTAGGTTCCAGGCAGAAAATTTTTTATTTTACTTTATAGTTACAACAGTTGTTCTTATAACAGGTTTTGCTGTCTTGCTTCTAAGGGCACGGCATGTTGATCGAAAATTAGACCGATTGATTGATATGAGCCGGTATAGTGACCTCTATCCCTCAAAGCACTTTGGAGGCCTTGGCCCTCTGGGAGAAAGATTAAAACTACTTTACAGCAACATAAACAAACTTAATATTCGGAAAACAATGAAAATAAGTGCCCTGGCAAATTTAACAGAATTTCTAATGAATAATATCAGCTTACCAATGATTGTGACAGATGCAGCAGGCTCTATTCTCTATTCAAGCTCTGTTTTTAACGATAAATACCATTATTCAAAAGGGGATATCAAATCCAGCAAGATTGATACTATTTTTCCTGAAATAAATGTTCCTGCACTCATGCTGGAATTATACAGACAGCATATTCCGGTTGAGCAGGAAAATAACAGGACTAAAATTACATGTTATCCTGTCCATAATGTTTCTGCTGATATGAACTATGTTGTATTTGTACCGAATAAAAAAGCTGCATATTCGAATAGTCTCCCAGATCAACCTTCTACTAAAAAGATTAAGGCATTCTCATCAGGTCTGGGCAAGCTGCTGTCAATAAAGAAAAATTAGTAGCGGTAATTGCAAAATAATAGTAATTTTTCTTTCTGTTAGAACTTTTAAATTGTGAACCTTTTTGTTGATTTTCCTTGCCAGATAGTTTTGTTTTTATTAAACTAGTATTTGTGAGGTATAAAAACCTGTACGAGGCTTTATACAGTTTACTATTGCTAAATTTGTCATTTAGCAATATCATGTAGTTGGTTACAGACCGATAAATAGTTTGTACAAATTAAGAGGATTAAATGAATAGTTATTATATTGAACCCCATTCTTTTCAGATACCTGTTATGGGAACCGGGTTTTCGGTTGATACAGCTCTGAAAGTATCAAAGTTTGGAATATCATCAGTAATATCTCTTGTAGATGATGCATTAATAGAACAAATGAGGAAGTATCATTCAGAAAAGAATAATATTCCCTATGAACCAATTTTAAAAGGCGATGAGGACTGGCGGGCAAGAAGAATAACATCATACCTCAACCTTCTGGATGATCTCATTGATCAAGAGATTAAAGAGATGCAGCAGAGTTCTTTTACAGAAGAAAGTACAATCACAAAATATTTTGAGATGCTGCCCGATGGAACTTTAAAGCAGGAATTTCTGAAAATGAAAGACTCCCCTGAGGGAGAGGAGAAGGAGAATTTACAAAATTACCTCCGAACAAAGATTTCAAAGGGTTCGATCGATGTGAATATTATGACAAAACTCGATAATATTCCTTTTTATAAAGGGAAATTACTGGATGTAAAGTATTCCGATGCCGCAGCAGCTCTTAGAGGTTATGCCAAAAGTAAACTTAGCTCTTCCATGATTTTTTCTGCAGGGATAAACCCAAGACTTTACGATACAATCTCTCAATACAAAGATTTCCTACCGGATGTGTTCGGAAAACTCAAAAAGAAAATAGTGATAAAAGTTAGTGATTTCCGTTCCGCTTCAATCCAGGGAAGAGCTCTTGCAAGAAAGGGTCTCTGGGTTTCAGAGTTCAGAATTGAGTCGGGACTAAACTGCGGCGGACATGCTTTTGCTTCCAAGGGTATTCTCCTGGGACCTGTTCTGGAAGAGTTCCATAAAGGAAAAGCCAAATTAATGGAATCTCTTGCAAAAGCTTTCATTAAGTCCGGAGGTGATTCAAGAGTAGTTGAAGGGGGTATAAAGATTACTGTACAGGGTGGTATAGGAACTACCGATGAAGATAAATTCCTTAGAGATAATTACGATCTGGATGGTACTGGCTGGGGAACCCCATTCATGCTTGTTCCTGAAGTTGTTAATATTAATAAGGATCACTTACGAAAATTATCTTTGGCAACCAAAACTGATGTTTATCTAAGTAATGCCTCTCCGCTTGGAGTATTATTCTGGAACCTTGGAAATTCTGCAAGTGAGATAGCTCGAAAATTGAGAATTTCAAAAGGTGTACCGGGTGCCCCCTGTGTAAATAAGCATGCTGCCTTTAGCACTGAGTTTTCGGACATTCCTCAATGTATGGCAAGCAGGACATACCAAAAAGCAAAACTTGAATCATTGGAAAAAGAAAAGCTGCCATCTAAAATATTTGAAATGCGAAAGCAGTATATCCTTGCAAAAGCCTGTATTTGCCATGATCTTGCAGGGGCTGCAACCGAAACCCTGGGAATAGATAAGAGGGCTTTAACAGCACTGACTCCAGGACCCAATATTATTAATTTTTCAAAGATAAGTACTCTTAAAGAGATGGTTGACCATATCTACGGACGTATAAACCTCATTACATCAGAGAAAAGAGAACATATGTTTTTAAAGGAACTGGAGCTCTATGTAGAGCAGTTGAAGTCAAAATTCGAGGATTTATCTTTGGAAACTGTAATGGAAGAGGGAAAAAAACAACTTACTGAATTTGGTGCAAATCTTCTTGAGGGGATCTCATACTACAGGGATCTATCAGATAGATTTACAAAGGATCAGAAAAAGAAATTTTTAAGAAGGCTTAATTCCCTTAAATCTGAAGTCCTAAGACTCAATAAAAAGATAGATATTCTTTAAATACAACAAATTGTCCGGATTTAATTCCGGACGGTCTCTCCTGACTCCCAATAAGCTAACTTTCATCAGCTTCATCACCTGGTTTTTATAATTTTCGATTTAACACATGTTGTTATGATATACTTACTCCAGATAATAGAAATCAATTCTGATTTGATTTACAATATTGTGTAAAAACCTAAATTCTTAATATTATATGGGGAAATAAATGGAAAAACGTAACCAATTCCTGCTTGTTTTATTAACAGGAATTATACTCTCTTTCATAGTACTTGGACTTATTACCGATGGTTCAGGAGATGCTATAGAGGGGTTTCTCCGGATACAAATCCATTCAGGCAGGCTGATCAGTGATTTCATACCAATCGGCGGTATTGGGGGAACACTCATAAATGCTGCATTTGCAGGGCTAGTTGGTCTTATACTGGTAATTATCCTGAAAGTACAGCTATCGGGTCCGACATATGCTGCAATATTAACTATTATTGGATTCGGCTTTTTTGGGAAAACTCCACTGAATATTCTTCCAATAATCCTTGGAGTGTTTCTTTCTGCAAAACTAGCTGGAAAAATGTTCCGGGAATATATAATTATTGCTCTTTTTGGAACTGCACTGGGACCTCTTGTAAGTTTTATTGTATTTGAGTTCGGCTTTACCGGAGCTGCAGCTGTTGCTGCTGGTCTTACTGGTGGAATAATAACAGGGTTTTTACTCCCTGCAATTGCTGTTTCGATGCTGCACCTCCATCAGGGATATAATCTCTACAATATGGGGTTATCCTGTGGTTTCTTTGCACTTTTTGCAGCCTCCCTGGTAAGAGCTGCAGGTCATAATTTTGAAAGTACTATGGTCTGGTACAGTGGTGGGTCTCCAGTAATAATATGGTTAATTCCTGCCCTTTCACTTTCATTGGTAATAATAGGGCTAATTTCAGAAAAAATAAATGGGATAAAGGAGTTTCTCTCTATTCAGAAATTATCCGGAAGACTTCCTTCCGATTTTATGGATCTGGGTTCTTTAGGTGGTGCTCTAATAAACAGCGGACTAATCGGTATATTCGGATCACTCTATATTTTCTTTGTCGGAGGAAGTTTTAACGGTGCCATGATTGCAGGACTATTGACAATTATGGGTTTCGGAGCTTTTGGTACCCATTTAAAAAATTCATGGCCCATTGTTCTGGGTGTTATACTTAGTACACTGATATTCGGAAAAGGTCTGGCATCTCCCAGCCCTCTTCTGGCTGCTCTTTTTAGTACTACTCTTGCTCCATTAGCAGGACAATTTGGAATTCTTACAGGAATAATTGCAGGTTTCATTCATTTAATTATGGTACTCCAGACTGGTGTCTGGCAGGGGGGAATGAACCTGTATAACAATGGTTTTGCCGGAGGGTTAACTGCAACATTGATAGTCGCAGTTATTCAATGGCATCGGTCAAGTAAAGAAGATTTGTCGTAATATATCTAATAAGGAGCTCTACAATATGAAAAGAAAAGATATTATTTTACATTTAATTAGTGAGATTTCGGGTTATCTTCTGGAAGAAAACCCGATGCGACTGGTAATCTCTCTCCATCAGGAAAAAGACGGTCTTCATTTATCGGTAATGGATGACAATGAACATACAGATAAAGAAATTGAAAAAATGGAAAAAGACCTGAACAAACCAAAACGGCCTGAACTTTCGGGTTATTATGGGGCAATGACAGGTCAGGATCTGCTTGGATCCTCCCGTTTAAATCTTTTAGGCTGGCAGGTTAAACATGCAGATGTTACCAGAACCAGTGGAGGAATAAAAATTGATCTATGGCTTGGAGGAGACAAATTTGACAGCAGAAGGTTTAATATTCCAGAGAAATAAACTGTTGAGTTACTGAGGTTCTTGCTAAATTACCACTTTGCACGATCATTTCAGGATAATCAACACTCCCGCCCCCAGGTGGGGGATTCATGCTTTCGTAAAAGTTTCACCTAATTTCTCTTTACCCCATCTCCCTCTTATCCAGTTTATTGCTTTTCGAACAGATTTCCTTTGAAACAGTATTAGTTCCAATTTTCTTTTACCCGGAAAATCCATAATTACTAATCCTGTAAAAATTGTCAAAAGACCCTGCCCCGGAATAAACAATAAAACAATACCCATGCAAACTATGAGAAATCCTGAAAGGGTCTTTAACCCATAGAGAATGTAGCTTAAAGGAAACCCTGATTTTTTATACTTTTCCCTCTTTTCATTTCTTACAAAATAATCTACTGGTAAATTCACCACAATTAGAGGAACCAAAACCACAGGAATTAACACAGATATTACAGGAATTATTGAAAGCCACCAGTATTCAGCACTTATTCTTTCCAAACTGTCCATCATAGTTTTTATGAAATCCCCAACTTTGCAAAAAGAATCTCTTTTGATCTGCCTTTCAAAGGGCATTCCCCCCCACTAGTCATAACTCTGACAGCTTCCAGTTCAGAACCGGATAGAGAGACACCCGTAAGCAGATGTTTTTCAAAGGCTTCTGCAGCCATAGGAGTTATTTTTTTAACAATACCGAAAATAGCCTCTGCATAGACCCGAATCTCTTTCTGAGCATGAGCATCCATCCGGAGGCGCAGAAAATGAAAAAGATTATGGAGATCCATAGTCCAGTACCATTCTGTATAGAGACTAAGAGGCAGATTTATTCTGGCAATTTCCCGGGCAAGCCCCATATCCAGCAGTTTAGTATAGGTTTCATAGACCCTTTCCTGCTCTGCAGAAATAATATCCTGAATATCTTTCGCAAGTTCTGCGGAAACCGGTTCATTCTGTCGTCCCTGTTTGTTGTCATCACTCTGGAGAGCAATATCTTCTGCTGCAGGAACATAGAATTCACTTGCCATAACAGAGTACCGTCCGGAGATTTCGTTAACTTTTGCTGTTCTGTGTCTAATCCACTGCCTGGCCACAACAATGGGCATCTTTATATGAAAGGTAAAACTGACCTGCTCAAAAGGAGATGTATGATCATTTCTAAGAAGGTAGTCGATTAAACCCTTATCTTCTCTATAACTCTTTGTCCCCTCACCATAGGAGACCCTGGCAGATTGAACAATTCTTGAATCATCCCCCAGATAATCAACCAGGCGTATAAAACCCTTATCCAGTACTTTTATCTCTTTATCCAGAAGCTGTTCACCATCTTCTGCAATACAATGAGCCATTTTTTCTCTCCGTCATAATAATCTATCCGGGTGTTACCCTGCATCTTTTTGCATTTATTTCCCTATTATTCACGAAATGAATCTTTTCGTACAGACGCGATTAATCGCGTCTCTACAATATGTCACAATAATCAAATGCAAACAGATCCAGGGTCGGGCTATTCAGGGGTTTCGTCGGATATTCCCGTTGGACGCCCACATAGGAGCGATCCTACGGGAATATCCGACCGCTATGCGCCCTTACTATCCCTAACACAAAAATTATCCTTTAAACTCCCGCTTTAAAATACCCATCTTAATAGTACTGTAATACTTTCCCTCTCTGTAAACAGATTCCCGTATTATACCTTCCTGTACAAACCCGCATTTTTCATAACATCTGATCCCGCCAGAATTGAATTCATTCACATCCAGTTCTATCTTATTCAAATTTGCCCGCTCAAAAGCATACTTAACCCAACTTCACCGTAATAAAAAATAAATCTTTACAGTATAAGCTCTTAATATTATTTGTGGTCACTACAGTATTAAGATACACTGGAAAACCTACCAATATTCCCTTTCAGGTTAAATATATTATAGATCTTCATA
>JAJRQE010000034.1 GCA_024280415.1 Spirochaetota bacterium
GGTTTATCTTTTACTTTTTTTATTCTGGAGCACCGGCTATAAGTGTCCTTTTATTTCCGGAATAGGTGTTCTTTTTCGGCCGGATTAACTTTCCTTTTATTTCCGGAATGGGTGTCCGGAATGAACCGGTGTATGCACTATTTCATCTATTATCAGTACATTACCGCTGGATTCTGAAGTGATATACCTGAGCATGCCCGATAGATCTTTACAAATCATTGTAATGTCTTTATTTCCCTGTTCATCAGCAAGAACGTTTATTGTTGCTATTGTATTGTATAAAAAGTGGGGATTCATTTTTGCCTGCAATGTCATCATTCTCGATTCCAGTTCTCTCGATTGAGATGTTACCAGTTCGTTGGCCGATTGCCTCAATCGGGAATGCATATCTCGAAATGAGGCCAGCAGAGATTCAATTTCATTGAATTCCCTTCCTGTCTCATCGAGCATATCCTAGGGAAAAGATTCCAGGGTCAATGCCGAGACTGTTGATTCCAGTTGTTTAATAGGGCGGGATAGTCGGTTGGCAATAAAATATGAAATTAATAAAGAACTGATAATAGTTATCAGACAGAAAATTAACATCATTCTGGTAAAGACATATAGGGGCTGTAGCAGATCATTTTCTTCAACTGCCACAATAAGATACCATCCTGAATACTCTGAGCGGACTGAAATCATGATCCTTTCAGAAGCTGTTGAGTAGACATAATAGGTTTGCTTGGCGCACCCATCATATTTCTCCAAAAATAAAATCTACACGGGTTGTTATTAACTTAAGAAACCATTCAGGCACCCCCCCCCTCAGTTCCTGGAAAACTCAATAGTAAATTGTTACATCAACAGGTACCTCTTTCTCAACTGTTAACTCACTATAACCTTCTACAGATAGGATCTCCAATTTCCCTGCTTCATTTACAAGTTCAATGGATAAGCAACCTTTCGGGTAATGGATTTGAATTGTCTTAGCGCTTTGTGATCTTATAGTGAAAACTAAACTTTTAGGACTCCATTCCAGATCCAGCAGAATTCCACCTCTACACAGAATACCCTGTGCTTTGCCACTGTCAAATTGGGAAGGAATTCCAGGAAGAAGATGAATACTTCCCGGTTTTGAAAAAACTATCATTTCCAGTACGGCCGAGGTGAACCCCATATTGGCATCAATCTGAAAAATTTTGTCTGACAAATCTTCTGCGCGGACCTCACAAACCCCTTGCTTTCGCAAGTCATTGTGATAAGTAAAAAAGTTCTTTCCAATACAGGTTTTTAACAATAACTTCAGGCAATCGAGAGCACTATCCCCTTCTGTCATACGGGCATATATGTTGGCCATATGAGATAAAGACCATGCTGTCTGTTCTTTGAATCCGATTAATAATCGCTGATCGAGAGCTTTTCTACAGGACTCGTGGAATTTGCTTTCTCCTGTTATCTCAAATCCAGGGAAGACAGGATAAAGTTGAGAGAGATGCCTATGATAATAATTATCGGGAAAATCCTCATGAAGCCATTCACTGAAAGCACCATCAGAATTGATTGTATATTCGGGTAAACCTTCCAGAATATCTTCCCAGATTATTATACTTTCACTGAATAAACCTGTAAGCTTGGATCCATTAATCAGATTTGTTAAAAGCTCTTTACAGATAGCAATATCCATAGTGGCATTTATTGATATATTAACTTCAGCATCCATTTTATGCTCTGGATTAAAAACTTCCGGAGCATTTTCAGGAGAGACTGATGGAATAAATTCATATTCACCATTTGTATTTTTTACTAGAAAATCCTCATAAAAATCAGCAACACTCTTCATAAAAGGCAATGCTCTTTCTTTAAGAAAATCTTTATCATCAGTAAAAAGATAATAGTCATAAAAAAACTGGGCGATCCACCCTGCTCCGGCTGTCCAGTTGATTATATGGCCCTGCATATCCTTCAACAGTCCTGAATCGGGAGAGATATCAGCTGGAATAAAAATCCCCCTGCATCCAAAGAGGTTTCGGGCATTTGTCTCAAAATCTTTCATTCGACTTTCAAAAAAATCAAAAACCGGGAACAAGGTCTCAGACATGTTTCCCGGAAGGGATTGCCAATGATTCATCTGAAGATTTTCATTTGACATGATAAAGGAATTCCAGGTAGGCGTGTAATCGCCATTCCATAATCCCTGAAGATGAGAAGGAACCGATCCTTTTGCTGAAGAAGCAATTAAAAGATAACGTCCGTACTCAAACATTTTCTGAATCAATTCTGTGGAACACTCGCCGGAATAACTATTCAGTAGTAGTTCTTCATTAGATGAATTCATTTTCTCACAGTTCAAATCCAGTGACATCCTGTTAAAGAGTTCACTATGTCTCATTCTGTGTCTGCTAAACAAAGCATCATAATTTTCTTTTACCTTATCTAATTTACTTAAGACTTTTTTCCATTCACGACTATCAGCCTCGGAGTAAAGATCACAGAGGATTAATGTACTTTTGCCATTATGAATAGTAAAAGTATCATCGGACTTTAAAGAAACCAGTCCATCAGAGATAACTGTAATCAGGCAGCCGAAAAACTTTCCATCAGTATTTTCACCCTGTACCTGCAAAGTATTGCCAATAACATTTTTTATAAAACTGAAACTAGATTGGATCTTTTTTTCTTCTTTTGTTTCTTTTTCACTATGAGGAGTTAGGTTTATTTCAAAATTACATCCAGAATGAGAATTGTTACTGACAGAAAGAGCCAGGAGATTATCTTCAAGAGAAACAAATGCCTTTCGTTCAAACTCAATATTTCCATCGAACCAGTTAACTCTAACTTCGCCGTTTTCCATGTCAAGAATTCTATTGTATTTCACAAATGGATTGACTGTTTCCATTTTTAAATTAATATTAAATCCTGGAAGATAACTTGAAAACTCCGGCGAATAGCCCTGTTTTTTTAATTCTTCACCCATCAGACTGTCTGCGCTGTGGTATTCTTTCTGTTTCATCAGTTTTCTGAGTTCAGGTAAAACCGAAGAGATATTGGGAAGATCTTGTGTTTTTCTCTTTAACCACAAGTTTTCATGATTGAGAAGGATTTTCTCCTGGTATATATTCCCATATATCATTGCACCAAGTATACCATTCCCCAATGGAATAGCATCTTTCCAACTTGCTGCAGGTGTTTTCATTATAAGTTGATGTTTATCAGCCTTGTTGTGCATTTTAAATAATTCTCCATGTATGTTTAATGGTTACATTCTTTAAAGAAATGTTTTAACCTTTTACGGCTCCAGCAGCCAATCCCTGTTCAACCTTCTCCTGAAACACAAGATAAAGAATAATTGTTGGAAGAATGCTTATAGTTACGGCAGCTGTTAATTGAGGGAAATTAACATTATGAAAACCTGTAAATGCCATCAGGGCTACTGGAATAGTCAGGTTCGCATAAGATTTAAGTAAAACCATAGCCAATAACAATTCATTATAAGAACCGAGAAAAGCAAGAATCGAACATGTCAGGATGACAGGTTTTGATAGAGGAAGAACAATACTGAAAAAGATCCTGCTCAGGGAAGAACCATCAAGCATAGCGGCCTCTTCAAGAGATTCGGGAACATTTCTCATGTATCCTGACAATAGAAAAACAAACCAAGGAATCCCCCCTGCAACATAAACCAGGATTAGGTATATATGATTGTCCGAAGCATTGAGTAAAACGGCTTTTCTGACAATGGGTAACACTATCGCATGTAGAGGGATCATTACACCTATTGAGAAAAAAGCGTACAAAAACCTGTTAAAGGGGATTTTTACACGAACAAGGAGAAAAGCAATCATTGACGATAGCAAAATCTGAAAGAATACTGTGACTATGGAAATATAAAAACTATTAAATAAAGCCCGACCGATATGTCCCCGTTTCCAGGCATCTACATAATTGTGAAATTGCAGTTTTTCCGGCAAGCCGAAAAAATTCCCCCAGACTTCTGCTTTTGCCTTAAAGGAGACAATTACTGTCAGAATAAGTGGGTAAATGAATATTACCACTAAAAAAGAAATGATGATCCATTTTATTACTGTATACAATAATGGTTGTTTACCAACTAAATTATTTATCATCTTTTATTCCTTTTTTTTTAATTTATTATTTTATTATCTGATTTAATGTTTCTAATAACATAACTCATGAGTATAAGAAAAAGAAAAATGAAACTGGCTGTAGTCCCCCCTCTTGCTGGTTGACTGAGAAGCATACCCTGCCTGTACATCAAAGTCGTCAGGACTTCTGAAGAGCGAAAGGGTCCACCGCTGGTCAGTATCCATATGACATCAAATGCTTTAGCTGAACCGATTAGGATCAGTGTGATGACAGTAATAAAAACTGTTTTTAACATGGGTATTATTATTAAAGTAATTGTATCCCATCTCCCGGCACCTACCAGAACGCAACTCTCAAGAACTTCTTTCGGTATACCAACCAGACCGGCCAAGAACAGAATCATAATGATACCTATGCCCTGCCAGACAATAACTACTAGAATGGCATTGATATTTGTCACAGGATTTGCGAGCCATGGTGTTATCAATTCAGTAAAACCGGCAAGTTCCAAAAGACGATTAATCAGGCCATCGGGATGAAAAATGAAGCGCCACATCAAACTCACAGAAGTAGCTGAAAGTACAACAGGCATAAAAAAAGCAATATTTAAAAATCTTTTAAATCTTATACCACTGTTCAGCAGCATCGCCAATGTGAACCCTACTAAAGTCTGAAACACCACATTGCCCACCATAAGCTTGAGTGTATTTAAAAAAGCTTTCCAGAAATAAGGATCGTTTTTGAATAAATCTATATAATTTTTCAGTCCAACAAATACAAATTCAACATTTATTTTTAATCCTTCCCAATAAAAAAAGGATTCAATAAACGTTTGAAATACGGGAAGAGCAAAAAAGTAGATATAAATGGATAATCCCGGAAGCAGGAAAAGAAATATAGTCGGATAATAATTTTTAAAAATTCTCATTTAATCACCTGTTTATTATTAGAATAGAATAGGGGGGGGGGAGCCCCTTATTCTATTCTATTCTCAATTTGTATTATTTAGTAGAATCCAGAACATTTTGAATCGATTCTACTGCTTCTTCTGGTGTTACGACCAGTGCTAGAGCAGCCTGACTCATATTACCAGTCTCGGCACCAACAAGTGTATTTCTTTCGGGAATACCGGACTGACTATTTGTACTTTTGCTAATTTCTGATACGAATTCAGCACACAGAGCACCTGTAACGTCAGAATCAATATCCGCCTTTCCAGCCGGAACATTACTGGCATCTTCAGCAAAGCTCTTAAATCCGATAGAACTGGTCCACAATTTTACATATTCAATTGCTGCTTCTTGAAGAGCTCCTTCTAATCCGGAGGCCATTGCCCAACCATCTGCATAACCTGCAAACCAGTCATCTTTAAATTCCGTTCTATCCTTGTAATATGGGAATGGGAAAAACCCTACATCGAGATCTTTAGATACTTCTCCTAAAGTCCATGATCCAGAGAATCTCATAGCTGATTTCCCTTCGTTAAAAAGAGAAACTTCATCAGCATAACCAAGTCCCGCATAAGAAGAACCGAAAGCACCTGATTTTGCCATTTTCTGCATCTCGACAAATGTCTGTAGCATTTCCGGACTGTCATAATCAAGGTCTCCAGATGCTACATCTGATCCTGCATCACAACCGTTCAGTTTGTAAAAAATTTGATATAACAGATGGATAGATCTCCAGCCATCAAGATTCCCTATAGGCATTGGGTCGATATCGGCTAAGGCTAAAATCTTTTCAACTGCAGCATAAAAATCTTCCATTGTTTCTGGTTCTAAAGTAATTCCCGCCTGTTTGAATAACTCTTTATTGTAATATATCCCCAGGCCGAATGCAGCCTGCGGAATGCCCCATATACCTTCAGTTTCATAGGTATGAACATCGAGAGCACCGGCATTAAATGTATTAGCCCATTCCTGATCTTCATTCAGATCATTCTTGAAATCATACCATAAACCTTGCTCGATATAATCCAGATTGGGATACTCCATCCATACATTAAAAACATGTGGCGGATTACCGGACCCAAAATCAACTTTAAGAACTTCTTTCATCTTGTCTGAAGGCATAGTCTGCATCTCAATTTTTACATTGGGATGGGACTCAAGAAAAATCTGATTGATCTTTTCCACTGATGGACCAACAGAATGATCGGGGGTGTATACATTCAGGACCCGTAAAATTACCGGTTCTTCAGTTTCGACACCAGATTCCTGTCCGCCAGATGCAAACAGCATGGATACAGAGAAAATAGACATTAAAAAGACACCTAATAAAAGTTTGTTTTTCACAAAACTCCTCCATTTTTTACGGGTTACTCCCGTTTAACTATATTCGAAAACCTTATGTATATTTAAGGTTTAACGTTACACAATTATAAAAAACACAAAGCTAATTAATATTTCCACATGAAAACCTTTTTACCAGTTCCGTTTTGATTGTTATGCTCTTTTTATTATTATTATCATCTTTCATCTCAATCTCATTGAGCAGAGTCTGACAGGCCATCGTTCCGATATCAAAGGGCAATCCGTCAACAACAGTCAGCGCCGGATTTAATATGCTGATCCATTCCGGATTATCCCATCCAATTACAGATATATTATCGGGAACCTTGAGGCCAGCTGTATCCAAGGCCTTTAATGCACCTCTTGTCATGCTTTCATTGCTTACAAAAAGAGCTGTAAATTTATTCCCGCTCTTCAACAATCTCAACGTCGCATCATATGCTCCCTGCTGAGTGTAATCCCCACTTTCTATTAAACTCTCTTTTACCGGGAGACTATACATCTTATGTGCCCGTTTATATCCATCAAGCCTTGCAATACTTGTTGGACTATCATGATATCCGGTAATAACAGCAATGTCCTTATGACCGAGAGATATTAAATATTCAACAGCTTCAAACGCCCCACCCACGTTATCAATTATAATAGAAGAGACATCCAGGCCTTCCACTTTGGAATCAACCAGAACCAGGGGAAGTTTCCCCCGATGAATCTTCCTCAAAAAAGGGTGTGTACCCAATGCAGGAGATAAAATTATCCCATCAACATTCCTTTCATTTAATGCCTGAAGAAATGACTGTTCTTTTTCCGACTGACCATTATCACTGTTGCATAAAAAAACCTGATACCCGTATTTCTGTGCTGTAGATTCAATCCCCCTGAATAAATTCATCCAGAAAGTATCTGTAACTGAATTGACTATAACACCTATGGCTTTTGTATTACCCGCTCTTAGAGCCTGAGCAATCCTGTTGGGCTGATAATTCAGCTTTTCTGCACTCTGAAGAACTTTCACCCTGGTTTCGTCACTGAATGAACCATAATTACCCAATACACGACTGGCAATGGTCGTTGAAACACCTGCATCAGCAGCAACATTTTTTAGTGTTATTGTTTTTTTCAACTTCAGACCTCCCCGTGTGTATCGTTAAACCTATTATACACCAATTGGTTTTGATGTCAAGATAAAAATCATTACTTTCCCGAATATTCAAATCTTTTAATTGTGACTTTCGGCTGAAGCACAGGACAGACTCCTTCAGGTTCGAGCTCTCCCAGCCAGACCTTCACTACAGCTCTTTGAGATACTTCAGAAGCACTATAAGTTAACAGCATGTTCGGCAGGTGTGGCTGTTCATAAAGTACATAGGGATTTCCGAAACTGGTAAACACTACATTTTGATTATTTGCATAAAATGCTCTCCAGAATGGCATCACGGCTTCTGCTGTTGCCCTCATGGTTCCCATTTTCATGTGCATGGTAATATACATGTTTACAAATACCATATCATATTCAGGTACTTTTTTTAAAAGCTCACTATGGCCAGGACTGTAAAGATGATCTACCTGAAAGCCACGATCTATCAACTCCTGATCAACAATACCAAGGTCTTGAGGACTCCTGTTGTGCCCTTTGTAAGTCAAAGTCACAGTCAGAACCTTTGCCTCATTGTTCAAGGAAACAGGTACCATCCCGTCATCTTTTAAGAGTGTGATGCTTTTATCTGCCGCACTCTGGGCGGTATTGCGATGCTCATGGAACATCTCCATGGAGACCTTTTCTCCAAAGGGATGTTTATGCAGGTTCAGTCTTGCTTTCATTTCCAACACCCTTCCGGCGGACTCATACACTCTCTCTTCTGTAAGACGTTTGGATCTGACTGCTTTCATAAGACGATCAAAATCCTTTATAGGATCTGCAAAAAGGAATACATCAGATCCATTAACAATATTTTCCACAACCATATCATCTTCTTTCACCCTGGAAGTGATCCCGATCATAGGTGCTGCATCAGAAACCAGAACACCCTTAAACCCCAATTCCTTTCTGAGCAGATCTATCTGCAGTTTTCTGCATAGTGTAGCTGGCATACAATCCTGCGGATCTGATTTGAA
>JAJRQE010000035.1 GCA_024280415.1 Spirochaetota bacterium
AACAGAGATCTTTCCTTTCTGTGTACGGGTTCCAATAATGTTTGGTCACCTTGAAACTGTATGGGTAGAGTTTGAACAGGATGTGGAACCAAAAGATATTATCAGAGCCTGGGGAGAATCTGCAAACGGTATTGAACACCTCCCCTCAACTCCGGTAGTCCCTGTTGAATATGACCCTCAGGAAAATCTTCCCCAGACAAAACAGGCCTTCTATGGAAGCCCCGCAGGTATGACGGTCTTTACTGGAAGGCTGAAGAAACAGGGAAACAGAATTGGATTTGCACTGCTGGTAAATAATGTTGTAAAAGGAGCAGCAGGGGGATCGATTCAAAATGCAGAAGCATTTGTTGCAAAATACCTTGATAAGTGAGGTTCTTTCCAATACCAACTTCGAAAAAAACCTTTCAGTTTCGTATTAATTAATCCTACGAATTTAAATAAAAAAAGCCGAACCTAGTAATAGGTTTCGGCTTTTTTACGGGAGTAATAATTCATGGGTTATATAGTTTTAATAAATTCAGATAAAAATATTAAGCAAAAAATAGAAACAGCTTTTCGCAGAGAAAAATGCTTTGACTTTCCAATTGTTATGATGGCAAACGAGAAAAGAATTCTGGAATCTCTGAATTTTGATCTGCCAGAGGTAGTAATTCTAAACTATGGAGATCCAAAAGTATCTTACCGTTCCATGGCGGATCATGTGCGAAAAGATTCATGGCTGCATAGTTTTGGTATTATAGGACTCTATGACAGTCGCATACAAAATGAACAGGAAATTATGGAAGAGATGAAAGATCTCAACATTCTTGTTATGCTTGATTACTCCAGAATAAGCAGTCATATAGTAAAAAGTGTTAAAATTGTTGCAGAAAACTGGCAGTTAATATACCAGAAGGAACTGACTAGTCACTTTATGGAACATTCTTCAGGATCATTTAAAATTGATAATGATATTCTTGCAGTATCAGTCTATACAGGTATAGCTGTAACAGATCTTGTTCAGAAAGGATATCTGAAGGCAGAAAATAAAATGCATCTTCAGCTGGCACTCTCAGAACTTATTGTAAATGGAATTGAACATGGTCACTGCGGAATCAGTTATGATGAAAAATCTGAATTCCTGCAAAATGGCAGAAGTGTAATTGATCTGGTTGCAGAAAAGTGTGAAGATCCGGCAATAGCGGGCAAAAAAGTTAGATTTGAATGGGAGTCCTCTCCTGAAAAAACTGTATTCACCATACAGGATGAAGGTGAAGGGTTCGATGTATCGGCTATAAAACAAAAAGTTGAAGATGATGACCCCCTGGCTCAGCATGGACGGGGAATTATAATGGCAGAAGCATTTTCCGAATCTCTTAAATACAACGATATCGGAAATGAAGTAGAAATAACAATAAAACATGATGAATCTGTAGTTCAAACAACACCGGAAGGTTTTTCCGGTGAAGAAGTAATCTATCCGGAAAAGGGCGATACTGTATTTAAAGAAGGCGAAAAAGGGAACTTCCTATACTATATTGCCAGCGGTAGATATAAAGTTCTTCTTAATAACAAGGTTGTAGGCTCCCTCAGTCCTGTTGACCTTTTTATGGGTGAAATGGCGTTTCTACTGAATAACAGAAGAAGTGCTGCAGTCCTTACAGAGGAAAAGGGGAAATTAATTAAAATTTCCAGAAAATCCTTTGTTCAGGTAATGAAAAAATATCCCCACTATGGTATTTTCCTCTCTAAACTGCTGGCTAGAAAAATTGTACGGGCAAATGAACAGCATTCAAACAGTTAGGAGATAAAAATCAGTATGAAAATTGAGAAAAACAAAATTATTACCCTGGATTATATATTAATGAAAGATTCCGGAGAAGTTATTGAAAGCTCAAAGGAAGACGGCTCTTATGAATATATCTATGGATCGGGAGATATGTTACCTGGAGTGGAAAAGGCACTGCTGGGACTTCAAAAAGGTGACAGTATAGATATATTAGTTCCTCCGGAAGAAGGTTTTGGTATTCGGGATGAAAATCTTATTGAAGAAATTGAAGCGGATCAGTTTCCGGAAGGTTCAGAAATAGAGAAAGGAATGGAATTTGATGTCGAGGATGAGGACGGTGAGGGTATAATTACAATCTTAGAGCAAAAAGGGAATATGGTTATTGTTGATTCCAACCATCCCCTTGCCGGAAAAACATTGAAAGTAACTGCTACAGTTATAAATATACGGGATGGTGAACTATCGGAACATGAACACCACCATGATCATGGAGATTGCAACCACGATAACTGTGCCCCGGACAGCTGCACATGTGATCACTAAACAGTTGAAATAAGTCCAGTAAGATTATCAAAAAACAGTAATTTTAAGATCCTCATATTACCTTGAACAGTCACCTGCACATATCCGACTGACTTTTTCTGAATCTGCAGTAATAAGAGTGTTATCTACTATCTCCTTTTCTAGCTGACTTAAGTATTTTTTAACCTTCCCGGTTGACAGAGAATAGATTACCCATCGACCCTCTTTTTGCTGATTAATAAGGCCAGCATTCCTGAGCAGCTTAAGATGAGCCGAAAGAGTACCTCCCTTTATTTCCAGAACCTCGAGAATCTCACATACACAAAGAGGACGTTGTCGAAGCATCATCAGAATCCTGAATCGATTCTCGTCTCCTGCAGCTTTTAAAATTTGAACAATTTTTTCCATATCTTTCTAAATTATATACCAGGTGTCTTGAATAATCAATCAAACAATACTATATTTAGCTATATAACTAAGTATAGGAAAAATAATGCTAATAGTTTTTACATGGTTTGCAGATTGGATTGTTTTCGGCCTGATGGGATTAACAGAAGGTTACCGTCTAACAGAATCTGTTCATTTCTTTTTTGAGGATATTTCTAAAATTTATATCCTACTTGTTATCATGATCTATCTTATATCTCTTCTCAGAGCAGGACTTAATACAGATAAGATACGGATATATCTGGAAAAACGCGGCCGCTGGGCGGGGTATGTAATTGCCTCTGGATTTGGAGCAGTCACCCCTTTCTGCTCTTGTTCGAGTATTCCTCTGTTTCTTGGATTTACCAGTGCGGGAATTCCCCTGGGTATAACAATGTCATTCCTTATAACATCTCCACTTATAAATGAAGTAGCTGTTATTCTTCTGGGATCGATACTGGGTTTCCGATTTATGGTTATTTATATTTTAATAGGAATTGTATCCGGAATAGCAGGAGGATTTATAATTGATCTGATCAAAGCAGAAAAATACCTTACTGATATTGGAGAAAAAGCCTTTAACAAATCTAATAACAACAGAGTAAATGGTAATCCTATAGTCCTGACAGATAAAATAGATGGATTTAAAAACAGACACGACTTTGCAATAGCGGAGCTAAAAACAATATTTTCCAGGGTCTGGGTATGGGTAATAGCAGGAGTTGGGCTGGGAGCTCTAATGCATGGGTTTATCCCTGAAAACTGGATAATCAACTATTTAGGTAAAGATCAGTGGTGGAGCGTCCCGGGAGCTGTTTTCCTTGGAATCCCTCTCTACGCAAATGCCAGTGGGGTAATTCCCGCTATTGAGACTCTTATTGAGCAGGGCTTACCTGTAGGAACGGCAATGGCATTTATGATGAGTGTTGTAGCGGCAAGTTTCCCGGAATTTATGATGCTGAAACAGGTTATGAAACCAAAACTTTTATTGATCTTTTTTATTATCCTTCTGGTATTTTTTACATTTTCCGGATGGATTTTAAACATAATATACTAAGGAGAAAAAAATGAAAATTGAAATTCTAGGATCAGGATGCCCTTCCTGTTTAAAATTGGGCAAAAATGTAGAAGATGCAGTAGCAAAAACAGGTGTAGATGCCACAATTGTAAAAGTAACAGATATGGGTGATATTATGAACTATGGAGTAACCCGAACACCTGCACTGGTAATAGACGGTATAGTCAAATCCAGTGGAAAGATTCTCAATATAAATGAAATTACAAACCTGTTGAAATAAATTCCCAAACAGAGTACTTAGAATATTATGGTCGGAACTGTTCTATAGAAAACATCTCACTAAAAAAACAAGCTAGATTTGTTTTAACAATAAAAAATCACCCTAAAAACTGGCAAAATACAACAGGTACAAACCTGGATTCCTGATTAGAAACGGAAATAAGGCATTTACTTTCCGTTTGATTATCAACGGTTGTTTTTAACTATAAAATTCAATAGTTAATACGAGCAGCAGGCTCCTGTAATAAATATTATAAATCCTTTCGAGTCTAATGCAGCAGTTAAGTATTACTTATGTAGTAAATAGTGATTTTGATGCAGTTCTGACAGATGCTCCGTCCCTAATACAACCTTACAACCTAATACAAACAAAAAGAGCTGTCAGAAATATTCTCCGACAGCTCTAATATTGCAGGAAGTATTAATCGACCTAACCAAACATAGGGACAACAGCCATCAGGACTCCTGCAGCTACTGCAGAACCGATAACTCCGGAAACATTGGGTCCCATGGCATGCATCAATAGATAGTTTTTCTTATTTGCTTCCTGCCCAACCTTATTGGCAACCCTGGCTGCCATAGGAACAGCAGATACTCCTGCAGCTCCTATGAGAGGATTGATCGGATGCTTTTTTGAAAGTACATTCATAAGCTTGGCAATCAGAATTCCGCTTATTGTTCCAATAGAGAATGCAATAAGGCCGAGAATCAGGATACCAAGAGTTTCAATTTTAAGAAATTTCTCTGCAGCCAGTTTTGAACCAACCCCAAGACCAAGAAGTATAGTGACACTATTCATGAGTGCATTCTGCATTGTATTTGATAACCGATCTACCACAGCACTCTCTTTTGCAAGATTTCCAAACATAAGAGCACCAATAAGGGGAGTAGCTTCAGGCAGGAGTATTATACAAATTCCCAGTACAGTAAGGGGAAAAATTATTTTTTCCGCTTTGGTCACATGCCGAAGCTGCTCCATCTTAATCTGCCGTTCATGCTCTGTAGTAAAAAGACGCATAAGGGGAGGCTGTATTATGGGAACAAGAGCCATATATGAATATGCGGATACTGCAATAGCACCTAATAAGTCAGGGGAAAGTTTTCGGGCAACAAAAATTGCTGTCGGCCCATCTGCACCCCCGATTATTCCTATTGCAGCTGCATCTGCAAGATTAAAATTAAATCCTGCATATTTTGAAAGGGCAAGTGCACCTAAAAGGGTGGTAAAAATACCAAATTGTGCTGCTGCTCCAAGAAGAGCCGTCTTTGGATTTGCAAGTAATGGTCCAAAATCTGTCATGGCTCCTACTCCCATAAAAATAAGGAGAGGAAAAAGCCCATTTGCAATACCCATATTGGAAATTATCCCGAGAAAACCCTCAGGACCTGCAATATGTGCTACCGGAATGTTGGCCAGAATTGCACCAAATCCAATTGGCAGAAGCAGAAGGGGTTCAAACCCCTTTTTAATTGCCAGATACACCAATACGCCTCCGACAAAAATCATTACTGCCTGCTGCCAGGTAAAATTCATTATTCCTGTCTGCCCCCAAAAGGATAACAAGGAGTCTAAAATATTCATCACCAATCTCCTAATTTATCACTGCAAGAGTATCACCGGCAACAATTTGATCACCCTCTTTAACAGGTATCTCTGTAATTGTACCAGCTGCAGGAGCATTAATCTCAGTTTCCATTTTCATGGATTCTACAACCATAATAACTTCATCCTCATCTACAGAATCACCAACATTCCTGATCATTCTTAAAACAAGACCCGGTAGAGGTGCCTCAACAATCTCACTACCCCGTGAAGAAGGGTAAGCTGCAGGAGCTTCGTGAACAGGAGCCCTGGATCCCAGAGTCTTCTTAGGTGCCGGTACGACCTTCTTTGCGGCCGGAGCAGCTGTTCTAACTACAGGTGCCATAATTTTTGAACCTGTACTACCAGCAGAACCTGGAACTGCATCTGCTGTAATAACTGCCAGAGTATCACCAGCAACAATCTGACTGTTCTCTTCAAGGGGAAGATCGGTAATAATCCCTGCTGCAGGAGCATTGATTTCAGTCTCCATCTTCATGGATTCCACTATCATTATCACTTCGTCTTCCTCTACTCTGTCTCCAACTTTCCTGACTATTTTAAGAATTAAGCCTGGTAACGGTGCTTCAATAACCTTTCTACCCCCAGGTACAGCAGGAACAGCTTTGACAGAACCAGTACTTATCGGAGCAACCTTAGGTACTGCTGCAGGAGCCGGTTTTGCAGCACTCAAGCCCTCTTTTACAGAAATATCATATGCAACTCCATTAACTATTGCCTTTGACCCACTCATCTCTACGCTGTATTCATTTGCATTTACCTTGACAGTAAACTCAGTAGAAGATTTTGGAGCCTTTACAGGTGATGCTTCTTCTTTCTTTTCATTGGGATCAATTTTCCTGACTCCTGTTTTTGCATCACCCTTTAAAAAAGTTATCCCCTTTTCCTTACAGGTTGCAGAGATAAATACATTCTCATCGGTAACAGGAAGATTTGCATCTTTCAGACGTCTGGTTGCAATTTCAATTCCCTTTTCGGGATCTGCATCATTTATATCAACAGGGATTTCAGTAGTAGGCTTTAATCCAAGCTGCTCTTCTGCCAGTTTAATAATTTCAGGATCAGGGGATACAGGAGTCTTCCCAAAGTATCCGAGAACCATTTTACCGTAACCATCTGCGATTTTTTTCCAGGAGCCAAACATAACATTGTTGAAAGCCTGCTGAAAGTAAAATTGAGAAACTGGAGTAACAGATGTACCGTATCCACCCTTCTCAATTACTTCTCCCATAGCAGAAGTAACTTCATGATATCTGTCCAGAATACCATTATCCCGCATCATCTGTGTATTAGCAGTCAGAGCTCCGCCTGGCATAGGAGAAAAGGGCATTAATGGTTCAACACTCTTTGCTTCCGGAGGCATAAAGTAATCCTTCATACATGTTTTGAAAACTTCCTCAGCCTTCATAATCTTATTTATATCGATACCCAGATCATACTCAGTCCCCCGGAGAGCATGCCACATTGTGACAATATCCGGCTGACCGGTTCCACCTGAAACAGGAGCCATAGAGAGGTCGATCTGGTTTGCTCCGGCTTCTATTGCAGCCTTATAGGTTGCGATACTTGTACCCGCTGTTTCATGACTATGAAAGACTATACGAGCATCTGCACCTAACATCTCTCTTGCCTGTCTGATTGTCTCATAGACCTTAGAGGGAACGGATGTCCCGGATGCATCTTTAAAACAAACAGAATCGTATTTTATACCCGCGTCCAGAATATTCTTTAAAACCCCCATGTAAAACTCAGGGTCATGTGCACCTGTAGCACCAGGAGGAAGTTCCATCATGGTAACACAAACCTCATGTCTGGCACCTGCAGCTACAATTCTTTCTCCGGAATAGATGAGATTGTTGACATCATTCAAGGCATCAAAATTTCTTATTGTTGTAATTCCATGCTTGGTAAACATTTTTGCATGGAGGTCGATAACATCTCTTGACTGGGATTCAAGTCCAACAACATTGGTTCCTCTTGCAAGAGTCTGAAGATTAATATCAGGTCCCACAGCAGCTCTGAACTGATCCATCATGTCGAACGCATCTTCATTGCAATAGAAGTACAGGGACTGGAATCTTGCCCCTCCTCCTGCTTCAAAATGGGTAATCCCTGCTTCTACAGAAGCTTCCACTGCCGGGATAAAATCCTTTGTAAATACCCTTGCTCCGTATACTGATTGAAAACCGTCACGGAAAGCCGTAACCATAAAATCAACTCGTTTCTTCATCTAAAATAACCCCTTCTAACTATGTGAATATGATGTAACAGCAGCTATGACTGCTGCAATCTCAGATTCGCCTATGGAAACTTTACCACCAACAGAATTATCGGATTTCTGTTCAACAGCCACAGACTCATTTTTTGATTGTTTGGCTTTTCCCCGTTTACTCTCAGTAATATCAGGGAAATATTTCGGTATAAAAGCAGACATTATCTTCATTACGATAACAAGTAATGCAAGAAAGATAAAAACCACAGACATACCTACAATGGTTAATGAGAGACCTTGCAGTAACACTTCTGTACTCCTTAGTATTTATATTTAAAAACATGAATTTAACCTGTGAAGCAATCACTATAATAGGTAGAGGGGCTACATGCAAGGAAAATATTTAAAAGTTTTAATGTTTTTACTGTTCTTAGACAAAAGTTGCAGAAAAAGGATATAAACCCTCTCTCTTCCTGCAGATTTGATTATTGCCAGGCTTCCTGTTTGCTATGCAAAGGCACATTCGTCTGTGTCAAAATCACCAGACAGCCCTGTATCAATTTTCACATGCTGTTCCCCAAACGCAAAAAAGAGTTCATCCGATTCGGAAGCCGGTTCAAGATCATCTATCCAGAAAGCTTCTTCATTGTAATTTGCCAAAAATAACCGGTTTACCAGCTCAGGTGTTCTGGACTGAATATACTTAAGAACAAAATATTTATTTGAATGTCTGTTCAATACCCCTTCTATTAGTATTTTACCATATTTAGTTGACATCGAAGGACCTCTGGCAGTTCTGGAAAGTCCGGAAACCCTGCTGTATGCACTGCTGAATATTTCATAGACCTCATCCAGCGGAAGATTAAAATAGCCCTTGGGTCCGGTGTCTCTGGCAATAAACATGTAATAAGGAATCATCCCCATACCTACCTGCTTCTCCCACATCTCAACCCAAAGATCGGCATCATCGTTTATGTTGCGTAAGACAGGAGACTGACATCTTATAACAGCTCCGGTTTCAAGAATTCTGTCCACAGCATACTTTAACTGAGGAGTACTCATCTCCACCGGATGGGTAAAATGCGCCATTATTGTTAAATGGAACCCCTCAGTCCTGATCTCCCTGAACAATGACAGGAGATCATCAGAGTCATTATCTTCTGTAAACCTATAGGGCCAATATGACAGAGCTTTAGTACCAATACGGATATTTTTTAATCCCCCAGGTTTTAATTTTATAATATCATCCAGATATCTTCGAAGAAGTCCTGTTTTCATGATCATGGGATCCCCGCCGGTTAGAAGAAGATCAGTCACATCCGGATGCTCATTTAGATATTTAATAAGATTTTCAGATTCCCGGGAAGCCATTTTAAGCTCATCCACCCCGATAAATTGAGCCCACCTGAAGCAATAGGTACAATATGCATGACAGGTCTGACCCTGTTCGGGAAAGAAAAGAACTGTTTCCTTGTATTTGTGCTGAATACCATTAATCTCTGAACCTTCAGCCCTGGGTATATTCAGTTCCAGCTGTCCCGCAGGTTGAGGATTCATTTCCATCTGTATACGTCTGACCTCTTCGTTGAGGCGACTTTGATCCTCTTGCATCAGTTCCAGGATTCTCTGAAGATCTGTATCGTTCAGCATTTCAGGCTGTGGAAAAGTAAGCTGAAAAATGGGATCATCGGGAATATTATCCCAGTTAATCAAATTATCAACTATATAATTATTTGTCCGAAAAGGAAGAACCTTAGCAACGGCTTCCATCTTTCGGAGTCTCCCTGGAGATAAATTCTGCATATATTTAATTTTATGAAAATTATTTGAGGTGTAAGCTTTAAATTTTGTTCTCATAGCTACTCCTTTGAACCGGCAGATCAAATAAAACAGAATGAGTATATTCTGTTCTGAAAGTCATAGTAGTGTCTACATTTTGATCAACTGGTATCCGAACGGTAAAAACGCAGTTAACAGAAAGTTCGTTAATAGCCTCTACACAGCTATATTGTATCATAAAAGAATAAATCTTGCAAATAGCGCATATTTCGGGGTGTGAACCAGCTTACAATAGATAGAGATATACTGCCAGAAACAAGAGAATACTCCCGGCAAGAACAAAAAGATGCCAGACAGCATGGTGATATGGCACATTTTTTAGGCTGTACACAATAGTCCCAAGGGTATAACTCAATCCTCCGCTTATTAGTAGAATAATAAACTGATTCGACACAACTTACATTAACGGTTTCCAAATAAAGACAGCCATCCAGCCCATAAATATATAGAAAAGAACATGGAGGATTCCATATCTGTCCCAAAAAATAAGGGTAAATACTATCCCCAGGATGGTTAATGCCCATTCAACCCCGAATATTATCCACCCGGCTGAACTCCCAACTGCTAAAACTATCGGGGTATAGGTTCCTGCTATGAGAAAATAAATAGTAGAATGATCCATCACTCTGAGAACCCTCTTACTCACTGACCCCTTTGACAGATGATAAAATGTTGAGGATGAATAGAGGAGGATCATAGATAATCCAAATACAACTACCCCTGTCAGTGAAACATGAGAATCAGCCTTCAGCACCCTCAAAATCATAAAAATAGTTGCAATTACGCTTAGGAGAATACCGACACCGTGGGTTAATGAATTCGCCAACTCCTCTTTCCTGCTCTCTTCCTGATGAAGGGATATGTTTTCAACCAGCCACTTTCTGAAATCCCCACTAACCATATGATCTCCCCTATTGAATATTTCTAATTTGTATATCTTTTCACCAATAAAAAGCAATCAATTTTTTTTACAATCTTATTATCTCCATGATCACCAATATCTGAAATTTTACACTACCTATTCTCAAAAAAAATTTTCCCCTGTTCTATACTTCTGGATACAGTAGAACTGCTTTATTAAACTCTAACTTTAAAAATCAAAATTTTAGGATTCTTTAATATTGCAGACCTTGGCTTTTCAGTATATTCTCGGGATATAAATTTTATCATCATATGAAACTTCAATTCTTATTATGATATTTTTTATTGTTAAAATGTCAGGATAATTAAGACTTAAAAATTATCTTAAACAAATATTGAACAACCGAAGACGGGAGGGATTTGGTGAAGGCAAAAAATTCTCTATCACCCCTGGGAAGAAAAATATTCCTGGACAGATATGCTTTAAAGGACGCAAAAAAAGAAACCCTGGCAGTTGATGATACTGTACTGGTTGTTGTCAACAAAGCTACCGGTCAACGGGAAATAGGCAAAGTAAGTTCTATAGAGGGTAATAATGTAAAAGTCGAGCTGGAAGATGGTTCAAAACAGGAATTATCAATCGAACAGCTGGATAAACCGATAGAGACTGATCCCTCGATGATGATCGAACGGGTAGCAACAGCTCTGGGTAAGAGTGAAAACAGCGATAAAAGAGCAGAATGGATCGATAATTTCAAATGGCTCCTGGATGACTGGCGTTTTGTACCTGCAGGAAGAATTCTTACAGGTGCCGGTACAGACCAGAATTTAACATTTTACAACTGCTATGTAATACCTTCACCAGAAGACAGCCGGGGGGGAATAATGGAAACCCTGGGACATATGACCGAAATAATGTCCCGTGGCGGAGGGGTTGGTATAAATCTTTCATCCCTCAGACCCCACCATGCCTATGTAAAAGGGGTAAACGGACGATCCAGCGGTTCTGTCTCCTGGGGAGCCCTGTACAGTTATGTAACAGGTCTCATTGAACAGGGCGGGAGCAGACGGGGAGCTTTAATGCTGATCCTCAACGACTGGCATCCGGATATTCTCAACTTCATCAGCAGCAAAAGAGAGATGGGACAGATTACAAATGCCAATATAAGTGTCGCAGTGAGTGATAAATTTATGGAAGCAGTTAAATCTGACAGTGACTGGGATATGGTATTCCCTGACACAAACGATCCGGACTATGACAGACTATGGAAAGGTGACCTCGCAGGGTGGAAGAAAGAGGGAAAATCTGTAATAACTTACAAAACAGTAAAAGCCAGAGAAATCTGGGATTCAATAATTGAAAGTGCCTGGTCCAGTGCGGAACCGGGAATTTTCTTCGTAGATCGTTACAATAAAATGAGTAACTCCTGGTATTACTCTACAATCCAGTGTACAAACCCCTGCGGCGAACAGGGACTTCCTCCCTGGGGAGTGTGTAACCTTGGAGCCCTTAACCTTTCGAGATTTGTAGAAAAGGGGAAGGTTGACTGGGAATCCCTTAGAAAGGGAGTAAGATATGCTGTCCGATTTCTTGATAATATAATCGATTCGACACCCTATTTCTTTGAAGTAAACAAAGAACAGCAGATGTCAGAAAGAAGAATAGGTCTTGGAACCATGGGTCTTGCAGAGATGATGATCCATCTTAAAATCCGCTACGGGAGTGAAGAATCTGAAAAATTTATAGACAGGCTCTTTAAGTTTATTGCAGTAGAGTCCTATCTTGCCAGCTCCGATTATGCAGAGGAGAAAGGCAGTTTTCCATTACTGGATGCAGATAAATATCTGCAGAGCGGTTTTATGAAAGGAATGCCAAAAGAGGTTCACAGTCAGATAAAAGAGAAGGGTATACGAAATGTAACTCTCCTTACCCAGGCACCTACAGGAACTACCGGAACAATGGTTGGAACCTCTACCGGAATTGAGCCCTACTACTTCTGGGAATGGGAACGGAAAGGGAGAATGGGATCCCATACCGAAAGGGTTCCTGTCTATGATGAATGGATAAGAACAGCAGGAAATAAAAAACTCCCGGACTATTTTGTAACAGCAATGGATCTCTCTCCGGAAAACCATGTAAAGGTTCAGGCTGCTATCCAGAAATGGGTGGACTCAAGTATTTCCAAAACAAGTAATACGCCTAACCACTATACTATTAGTCAGACTAAAGATCTTTATCAACTAATGTACGACACAGGATGCAAAGGTGGAACAATTTACAGAGACGGATCCAGGGATGAGCAGGTACTCTATGCAAAGAAGGATGAAGATAAGAAAACTGCAGAAGTACCGGTAAATCATCTTGCCGAGATAAAACCCAGGGTCCGGCCGACAGTTCTCTTCGGAACAACATACCGTAAACATACTCCAATAGGTACAGCATATATTACAGTAAATGCAGGCAAGGGAGCCATTGAGGAACCATTTGAAGTTTTTATTAATGTTGCAAAAGTAGGTTCCGACGTTGCTGCAGATGCCGAGGGTCTTGGCCGCCTTATTAGCCTTATCCTAAGAATGCCAAGCCCACTTTCTCCTGTGGAAAGAGTTGCAAGTGTAATAGGACAACTTAGGAGCATAGGTTCCGGCAGGCATCACGGATTTGGGAAAAACAGGGTAATGAGTCTTCCGGATGCTGTAGCTCAGGTACTGGAGGAACATATAGGAAGAACCAATAATGATAAATATCCGGTACTCCCCGATGAGGAGGATGAAATTGCCTCTCAGCAAATTCCTCTCTCATTTTCGGAACCCGAAGCAGATCTGTGTCCTGTATGCGGAAATGCAACATTCATATTTATTGAGGGCTGCAAAAAATGTCATTCCTGCGGACACAGTGAGTGTTAGGGTAGAGCTTATTTTTTTGGCGTTACCCTTACGCCGGGTCAGGCCATTCCGGGGTTCCGTCCGGGAAACCCGGACCGCTGCGCGCCCTTCAAGTCCTTAACGCGTTGGGTAAAAAAGTGTGTATTTGGATGGAATAATTGTCAAGGTTCGAAAGTTCTATCTGCACTCGTCATCTATTTGTTATAAAAACAAAAATCATTTGGGTGTAACTCTTTTCCGTTGACCTCTATGCAACCTTATTTTCATCATAGATTACATTTTTCTGCCTGGAGATATGGTAATCCCAATATTCATTCCACATACCATTTACCTTGATTGATCTGAGTTCAAGCATACTT
>JAJRQE010000036.1 GCA_024280415.1 Spirochaetota bacterium
GTTTGAAAGGATTTAAGATAGCATAGAAGCTATATTTAACGTAAAGGATCTTATGAAAAAATTACCAACAGGCATTCAGACATTCTCAAAAATAAGAGAAGATAACTATGCCTACGTAGATAAAACAGAAGATATCTACAGCCTGATTCAGAATGGAACGTATTACTTTTTATCCAGACCCAGGCGTTTTGGTAAATCTTTGTTAATAGATACAATTGCAGAACTTTTTAAGGGTAGTAAAGAGTACTTCAAAGGTCTGTATATTTATGATAAGTGGGATTGGGATGTAAAATATCCTGTAATTAAAATTAACTTTGGCGGTGGGGATTATTCAACATCTCAAAATTTAGAAAATGAAATAATAGATATTCTATATGACATTTCTTATGATTTTGGAATAAAAATAGATAATCATCTGACACTAAAAAGACTGATAAAAGAAGTTTATAAAAAATATGGGCAGAAGGTTGTAATTCTGATTGATGAATACGATAAACCTATAATAGATACAATAAGCAATAAGGAAACTGCCCTTGAGAATAGAGCTCTTCTCGGCAGTTTCTACTCAGCAATAAAAGCAAGTGACCAATATGTTAAGTTTGCAATGTTGACAGGTGTCAGCAAGTTTTTCAAAGTAAATCTATTTAGTAACCTGAATAATCTAACAGATATAACAATAAGCAAAAAGTATGGAACAATAACAGGTTATACCCAGAATGATTTAGACACAACTTTTAGTGAGCATTTAAAAGGTGTCGACATGGAAGAAGTTCAGCGCTGGTATAACGGCTACAACTACTTTGCAGAAGCGATCTATAATCCTTATGATATTCTGCAGTTCATAGACAATGACTGTACTTTAAAAAACTACTGGTGGGAAACTGGTAACCCAGGCTTCTTGATAGAAAAACTACGACTGAGTAATTTTTATATTCCTAAATTAGAAGACTTAATTGTAGGAGAGGAGACCTTAAACACATTTGATGTCGAAAGAATAGACTTAATAGCGCTTCTTTGGCAAACAGGGTATTTAACTTTTGATAAAGAGATTATTGGTAATAATAAAATAAATTATAAAATGAAGATCCCTAATATAGAAATACAGAACTCGTTATATTCTCTATTTTACACATATTTAACAGATCGCGGCACAGAGAGGGTTGCTAAAGAGCTTGAACTTCAAAAGGCCTGTGACATAAAAGATCTGGAGAAGCTAAAAAGTACTCTTAAATCTTTATTCTCGGCAATACCGTATAACAACTATGTAAAAAATGAGCTTGCTAATTATGAAGGCTACTATTCCTCGGTAATATATACCTTTCTATCCAGTCTTGGGTACGATACTGTAGCGGAGGATGTAACAAACAAGGGCAGAATAGATTTAACTTTAAAAACAAAAAATGCAATATTTATCTTTGAGTTTAAGGTCGATTCAAAGGAAGGGGCCATTAAACAGATAAAAGAGCGTAAGTACTATGAGAAGTACCAGGCAGAAGATAAAGAGATCTATATGATAGGAATAAATTTCGACTCGGAATTAAAAAATATTGCAGAGTTTAAGTGGGAAAGGGTATAAGATAAAAAAATCAGATTAACAAACTCTGATTTAGCTGATTGAGGCTTGAGCAAAACCAGAAGGACTTGATTTATCGATTACATTTAATAGGCTTATTAGAGATTATCTGGAGTTTCCAAAATTTCTTGTCAGAAACATGAATGACTAAGAATGGGAATCATATTACCGAGTTTACCGTTAACATTGCTTTAATAGAAAACAGAGAACCTTATGCAGGGTTTGTATATGTACCGGTAAAGGATGTTTTATATTTTGGTGTTAAAGATTACGGTTCTTTTAAGCTGTCTAATGCGTCAATGCAGTGTGACAGTCAGCTATTGGGAAAGACGGTGAAAATAGTTTCAAGTCCAGCTGTTCAGGATGAGATAAAAGTAGTTGCAAGCAGATCCCTTATGAGTTTGGAGACAGAAAAGTTTATTCAGGAATTGAAAAACAGGTTTGAAAAGGTAACAATAGTTTCTTCCGGCAGCTCTATTAAGCTATGCATGGTAGCTGATGGTAGTGCACACGTGTATCCCAGATTTGCCCCGACAATGGAATGGGATACTGCAGCGGCTCATGCGGTGTGCAAGTATGCAGGCGTAGAAGTTATGGACTATAAAACTAATAAAGAGTTGAAGTATAACAAAGAAAACTTACTTAATAACTGGTTCCTTGTATCTGACCTGTACCGGTGCTGTAGAATCTCCTGCTGGAAGTATAGAGGATATATTATTGCAGAGATTGCAAGTACCAGGACTACAGAGCGTGGCGGTAGAGCCGATGATAAGCGCAGCGAGGCTGCCATGGAAGACCGGAAGAAACTGGGATATTTCTAGAAAGTTTTAAGCTAAGCCTGCATAGAGGGAAAATGAAAGTACCTAATAATGATAATGCAATAGTGCCAATTTAAAAAATACGTGATTACCTTTTATCTCCTTTGCATTCTGTAGGAAGATATAAAGCTGTATTTTTTAGGCGCATAGGTTATTCATCTTCCACTTAAGATTTACTAATTGATGATATTAGGAAAATTATAACTGGGAATAATTTTGAACAAGAAATACATACCATTTACGGTATAAAATATATAGTTAAGGGTAACATTGGATTTATGTTTGGAAAGTGTCTTCCCATAGTTACTGTCTGGATTATAGAAAAAGAGGATTTAGCCCCTCGTTTTATTACAGCATATCCTACATCGAAGGAGAAGAAAAATGCTAAAAGAACTTGAAACAGTGGTTATTAATACAGATATTCCTGAATACGACCTTATAAAGGGTGATATTGGTGTCATTGTTCATCTATATAGTAAAGGTGAAGCTGCTGAAGTGGAATTTGTTTCCGGTGAAGGTAAAATTGTTGGAATAGTTACTATTCCGAAGGAAAATATCAGACAGATTGCTCCTGATGAAATTTTCCATGTTCGTGAGCTGCATGCATCTTAAGAAATTTAATTCTCCTAGATAATACACAAGAGAATTAATAATATTCTCTTTGCATTCTTTGCGAGAGATAATATTAAAAAAGGAATATTGATGAATAGTAACTATAGTATGGACGATTATTTAAATATGGAGCTTCTTAGGTTTACAACTGCAGGAAGTGTAGATGATGGAAAGAGTACTCTTATTGGCCGGATGCTTTATGACAGCAAGGCCATTTTTCAGGATCAGATGGAAGCCCTGGAGCAGGCCAGTATTCTAAGAGGAGATACTGAGGTCGATCTTGCCCTTTTAACTGTGTCTCTTTAAATCCTAAACTGTACCTCATAGTTGAATGCCTCCATAAATTTTGATGTTTCAACTATCTTGACACATAGGAGTATGACGGCGGAACAGTTATGCATTATCTGGAGACTGTTACAATATCTTCGGACAGAAATTTAATTGATTTTCGTTTTCCGGTACAGAGTCCAGGATAAAAGAAATTATTTTCTATGAAGATAAGCTCGAGGAAGCCTTTGAAGGTCAATCCATTATTATTACTCTGGAAGATGAGATAGATTCAGAATCTTATACTAAAACAAAATCTACAAATGTTGTCTGGGAAGATAGAATTGTAAAAAGGGAAGACCGTGAAATTAAAAATGGTCATAAGGCCCATGTGTATTGGTTTACAGGTTTATCTGCTGGATGGAGATAATATTCGCCATGGCATTAATGGAGACTTGGAGTTTACGGAAAAAGACCGGAATGAGAATATCAGGCGTATAGGACATGTGGCACGACTAATGTTTGATGCTGGTTTTATTGTGCTTTGTCGTTTCATTTCTCCTAAGAGAGAGATTAGGCAAATGGTTCGGGATCTTTTTCCGAAAGGTTCTTTTACCGAGGTGTATGTTAAGTTTGATATTGAATTTTACTGGTATTAGTGCTCCTTATGATGAGCCGGAGAATGCAGAATTAGTAATTGATACAGATAAGTTGTCTATTTTGGATAGAGTTGAGTTAGTTAGAGTATTGAATTAGACTAGAACAGTTCATTATTTTCTGATTAACTGGACAAAACACAGTATAATAGTATACAGTAAGTTACTAATATTGTAACATTATGTATACTAAGGTTGTTGTGGGAAGTATCAAATTATTACGAAATACTTTAGATTCTCTTTGTGATTCAGATCATTATTTATTTACTGTATCAGATTTTTATTCCATTTTTCCCACTTTATCAAAAAATGCTTTTAAAACTCTACTAAGTCGTGCACAGGCTGAAGGTATTCTTAAAAGAATTTGTCGTGGAATATATATTTATGACAGGGTAGATTACCCCAGAGGGTTTGTATTGTTTCATACTGCTTCCAGACTACGGGCTGAACATATTAATTATATTAGTTTGGAAACAGCATTGAGTGATAACGGTATAATATCCCAGATTCCAATAAACAGGATTACTCTAATGAGTTCGGGACGGAGCAGTATAATAAATTGTGGGACTTTGGGCAGTATAGAGTTTATACATACAAAGAAAAAACCTGACAGTATATCCGGAAGGTTAGTATATGATTTCTCCTGCAGGTTATGGAGAGCAAATATAGAATTGGCGCTTGAGGATATTAGGGCTGTTGGTCGCAATCTCGATCTGATTAATTGGGAGGCAGTCCATGACTCTATTTGACAGATTGGTGGATCAGGCTTTAATAAATCAGAAAGAGTATTCGTCTTTGCGAATGGTCGTTGAAAAAGAACTGCTTCACCATGATATTTTGCGTATTATGAGTAGTTCCGGTTTATTACATTCTCTAACATTTATTGGTGGTACCTGTCTTCGTGATTGTTATGGTTCAAATCGCTTAAGTGAAGATCTTGATTTTACGGGTGGAGCAGATTTTAACAAGAGTACACTTTCTAATCTGGCAGATGAACTTGAGCATTCACTTTTCACTAAATATGGTCTTCCGGTAAAAGTAAGTGAACCTGTTCGGGAACAGGGTAATGTAGATACATGGAAAATCAGGATTCAAACAAGACCGGAGGAAACTGATTTACCGAGTCAGAGAATTCATATAGCTATTTGTGCATTGCCCAGTTACGATCGAAAACCCCTTATGCTGCGCAATCACTATGGTGTTGACATGGGAACCGGTGGTTGGATAATCCAGGCTGAAAGCAAGGAAGAAATATTAGCAGATAAATTTTTGGCTCTGGGGTTAAGGTCAAACAGAATAAAAAATAGAGATCTATGGGATATTGTCTGGCTTAGTCAGTCGAATATTAAATTATCCCATGAAATGGTAAGTCTAAAGCTGCTTGACCATCGTGTGGAAAGAGATATGTACATTGAGAAAATGTCCATACGCGTAGCTTCCATTGTAGCTGACCCGAATGTATTCCTGGATTTTAAAAAGGAGATGAGTCGTTTTTTACCGTTTTATTTGGTTAAAGAAACTGTTGAATCCTCCGATTTCTGGAGTTATCTGTCTAATCTGATAAACGATGATTGGAATGTATTAAAAGATGGAATAAATGGAAAGAATACGAATTCCCTGTTCTTCATGTAGAGGTTTTAGCAAAGTTTCTGTTAAGTGTGATATTGCGGAATGTAAAAGAATGTCTCCATGGTCAGGTGGGAGCGTAGATAGAAAAAAGCATAATCAACTTTGCAAAAATGCAAGAGAAAAAGTTTTAAGAGAGTTTGACAGTAAAGTTGTAGCTAAGAAATATATTAGGTTGTACAGGGATGTTTTAAAATGTTAAAAAAACTGTAACTATTCAGGTACTTTCCAATCTTAAGAGGTAATGGAAGGGGTAAAGGGGTTTCCCTTAACAGCAGAAATAATAGAATCAAGAATATTCCTGTTCTGTTTTCTCGCAGTTGAGAGATAACTTCTAATCCGAGCAAAA
>JAJRQE010000037.1 GCA_024280415.1 Spirochaetota bacterium
GTGAACCTCCATATCAGGCATTTTACTACACTGTCAATGTAGGATTAGAAGCTGGAAAATAAAAAACATGTAAGTCTTTGTATGGTAGTAATTACAACAGCCAAAGGTGAGATTCGAACTCACGGCCTACGCTTTACGAGAGCGTTGCTCTACCCCTGAGCTACTTTGGCTTTTCAAAATCAATAATCATTTTTATCATTATCCAGGCTATTAGATCAACCTGGTAATTAAATAATTCAATCATCATCTTAAGAAATTAGCAACCCTACCGATATTTAAAGAAGAGGATTTACCGGAGGTATTAATGATCATAGGGTTGTATACAGGTGCAAGCGGAATGATGGCGCAGATGCACCGTATGGATGCACTTTCCAATAATCTGGCAAATGTTGATGTTACGGGCTATAAAAAGGATACTTCAGTAAGTAAATCTTTTCCGGAGATGCTGATACGGCGAATGAACGATGATGGTCTTTACAAGTTCCCCTTTGGTTCAATAGACACGGCTCCGATCGTTGGGACTTTAGGGACAGGTGTAGAGTACAATGAATCATATACAGTATTCAGTCAGGGAGCTCTAAAGCAGACCGAAAATCCCTTTGATTTGGCGTTAAGTGGAGAAGGATTCTTTACTGTCTCTGTTGACGGTGAAGAAAAATATACAAGAAACGGTTCTTTTCTTCTGAATGATCAGGGAGTTCTTGTTACCAAGGCGGGTCATCCAGTTCTTGGTAACAAGGGTGAAATAAATATAAAAAAGAATAATTTCGTTATAGATGAAAAGGGAAATGTTTACCAGAATGCAGCCTTCGGCGATAATCCGGACAGACTGGTTTCCATGATGGAAAATGAGTGGGAAGATCTCGAACTTGTAGATACCCTGAAAGTCTCAGACTTTAAAAGAACCCGGTACCTCAAGAAAGAGGGTAACAGTTTCTGGAGAAGCACTGAAGAATCCGGAGAAGCAAAACAAGTACAGATGGGAAGCGAAACAAAAGTAATTCAGGGTTTTCTCGAAGGCAGCAATGTTAATCCGGTTACAGAAATGGTTAAAATGATTGAGATCAACAGAGCGTATGAGGCGAATCAGAAGGTAATTCAGAGTCAGGATTCATTAACAGGACGTCTGTTCAACGATATATTAAGAGCGTAAGAGAGGGTACAAAATTATGATGAGAGCACTGTGGACAGCAGCTTCCGGTATGACCGCACAACAGTTCAATATAGATACAATTTCAAATAATTTATCCAATGTTAATACTACCGGTTTCAAGAAAACGAGAGCGGATTTTGAGGATCTTCTCTACCAGACTTCCAGGATTGCTGGAACACCTGCTACTGAACTAACAACCATACCAACTGGAATACAAGTGGGGCATGGAGTTAAGGTAGCAGCAACACAGAAAGAATTTACCCAGGGAGCTCTGCAGAATACAGGAAATATTGGAGACCTTGCAATTGCCGGAGAAGGTTTTTTCAGAGTAATGCTTCTTGATGGAACATATGGATACAGCAGGGACGGATCATTTAAAATAGATTCGGAAGGGCAGTTTGTAAATTCAAACGGACACAGATTGATGCCGGAAATAGTACTGCCGGAAAATTTTATACGTGAAAGTGTTACTATCTCTCAGGACGGAAGGGTTACTGTAAAGGTTGCAGGTAATGATAATCCAATAGATGTGGCTCAGATGGAACTCTATCGATTTGTTAATCCTGCTGGATTACAGTCTATAGGGCAGAATAACTATAAGGTGACAAACGGATCAGGTGATGCTATAGGCGGCAGACCGGGATTTGACGGAATGGGACAGTTGAATCAAAAATTCCTTGAAATGTCCAATGTCTCTGTAGTCTCCGCGATGGTTAACATGATTGTAGCACAGAGAGCCTATGAACTTAATTCCAAGGCAATTCAAACATCAGATACCATGCTGGGAATAGCAAACGGTTTAAAGAGATAAGGAATAGTATATGATTATTGGCAATGATACACTGACATCAATGAACAGATTTTCAAATTCAAGTGCAGCTCAAGGCAGAGCTGCTGGTGTTTCTGCTATAGAGCGAAATGCAAATTCCGGAGATGATGAGAAGTTAAAGAAGGCAAGCGGAGATTTTGAGGCAATATTTATTAAGCAGATGCTTGATTCCATGCGGAAGACTATAAATAAAACCTCTCTTCTCGGAGGCGGTATGGCCGAAGATATTTTTGAAGATATGCTTTACGATAAATATGCGGAAAAGATGAGTAAAACAGCTAATTTCGGTTTAAAAGAGATACTTTACCGACAGCTAAGTACAAATAGTAGTGAAATAGTAATAAAGTAAAAAATAACTGCTGTATGCTAAAATATACAATTTTATGATAATTAACCATAATAGTTTTAACTAACCTTATAAGTCTTTATATAGTAAGAAGATAGAAATATGAGTTTAATATTGCTCTTGTTGGCATGAAAATTGCTAATAGTAAGTAGGAGTATTGAATGAAAGGGAAGAATGATACAGAAGAAACGACTTTAAAGGCTTATTTTAGACAGATTCAACGTAGTGCATTGTTAAGTTTCGACGAAGAGCTTGAGCTTTCCCGTAGAATTCAGAAGGGAGACGAAATAGCAAGACAGAAATTAATTGAAGCAAACTTACGGCTTGTTGTAAAAATTGCAAAGTCCTATGTTACTCCGGATGTAAGTTTTCTGGATGTTGTTCAGGAAGGAAACTTAGGATTGATAAAAGCCGCAACAAAATATGATTATAAAAAAAATGTACGGTTTTCCACATATGCTGCCTGGTGGATAAAGCAGTCAATTGTCAGGGCACTTTCAAAAAAGAGAAGGGCTATAAGGCTTCCCCACAGAAAAGAGGAGCTTCTAAAGAATATTCAGAAAACCTACTATCTGTTAAACCAGGAATTTTCCCGTAAGCCATCGGTAGAAGAAATTGCAAGAGAGTTAAACGAAGATGCTGAGGATGTAGCTGCACTTCTTAATTCTTCCGGCTCAATTTATTCCCTTGACAGTACTTTTTCAGATGATTCAGGAACTCTTATGGATCTGTACGAGGATAAATCCTATGATCCCGATGAGGAACTTATGAAGAAGAGTTTCAGGGAAGAGACCATGAAATATCTTGAGCATCTACTTGAGAAGGAGAAACAAATTTTATTATATCGGTTTTCCTTTTACGGTGGGAAAAAATATACCCTGAAGCATATTGGTGAAGAGATGGGCATATCGCCGGAAACTGTAAGGCAGATCGAAATTAGAGCCATTCGGAAGCTTCGTGAACATGCAGTAGAACTAAAAGAGTATATATATAACTAAAATACGGTTGACGAAAAATTAAAATAATAATAGCCTCAGTTTAATGAATGAAAAACGATTGAAAGTAGTAATTATACTGCTTTCTTTAATTGTTTCTCTCCTTTTTTTGGCTGTTATTCTTCTTCAAAATAACAATCTTAAAGATGTGACTATAGATAACAAAGTTAAGATGGAGAGAGTTGATACTGAAATTGAAGATAAAGCGGAAAAAATTGAGATTGTAGAACCTGTATTACCAGGCTATGATCTTTATTTTGTGATAGATGATGTTGGCAATAATATTTTTCAGCTAAAGCCTTTTCTGGAACTGCCTTTTAACTTGACTTTTGCAGTACTGCCTGGATTAAGGTATACTGCGGAAGCTGTTCGGTTAATTAAGGCTGCAGGGAAGGATTATATTATTCATCAGCCTATCGAATCTGTCGGGGGACAAAATCCAGGGCCAGGTGCACTTCTATTAGGAATGAGTAAAGAACAGGTGGAAACTATTATTACTGATAATATTGCAGATTATTATGGTGTTTCGGGCATGAATAACCATATGGGTTCGGCAGGCACTGCGGATCCTCTGCTTATGGGTTATCTTTTCGAAGTGTTGAAAGAAAAGCATATCTATTTTCTTGATAGCCGTACAACTTCTAAATCAGTTGCACGGGAGTTTGCCAAAACTGCAGGGGTACCATTTGCAGAAAGGAGTATTTTTCTGGATAATAGCAAAGATCGGGTTGAAATAATTGAATCAGTAGAGGAAGGTCTTACTGTTTCTAAAAATAAAGGTTATGCAGTCATGATTGGTCATATCTGGACAGAGGAGCTTGCAGGTATTCTTCTGGATTTGTACCCTTCGCTTCTTGAAAATAATTATGCCCTGAATAATCTGACAGATTTATTCACTGGAAACGATACAGATGAAGATTCTTGGTATTGAAACGTCCTGTGACGAGTGTTCCGCTTCCATTGTTGAAGATGGCAGAAGGATACTGAGTAATGTCGTTGCCACTCAGATAGAGCTGCATAAGCCATACAGTGGTGTGGTTCCGGAAATCGCTTCCCGGCTTCATACCGAATGGATAATGACAGTCGTAAAGGATTCTTTTAAGCAGGCTTCTTTGAATATGTATGATATTGACGGGATAGCTGTAACCAGCCGGCCGGGTCTTGTTGGTTCACTCCTGGTGGGTTTAAGCTTTGCAAAGGGTCTTGCCCTTGCTTTGAACAAACCATTTATAGCTGTTGATCATATAAGAGCACACCTCTATGCACCCTATCTTGAATACGATATAAGTTATCCCTACCTGGGTGTTCTTGTTTCCGGAGGACATACTGTTATTTCCAAAGTAACAGAGTTTGATGAAATGGACGTAATAGGGACTACAATCGATGATGCCTGTGGTGAGGCCTTTGACAAGGTTGCAAAGCATTATGGACTAGGATACCCCGGAGGCATTGCCATCGATAAATTATCTGAAAAGGGTAATCCTGGTGCTTTTGATTTTCCAAATCCATCCCTTCATAAGGGAGATCATCGTTATGACGTCTCTTATTCAGGACTGAAAACTGCAGTAATTAATCAGCTGGATCAGTTTTGGAATGGTAAAGATGAAAAGTCAAATAAGAATATAGCTGCAAGCTTTCAAAGAGCTGCTGTTAATATTCTTATGTTAAGGATTAAACGTGCACTGAAAGATACCGGACTGACCCGGGTTGTAGCCGGAGGGGGAGTTGTAGCAAATTCTCTGCTTCGTAAGGAACTTCTTGCTCTTAAAAATGTAGAGACTCTGATTCCTTCGATGTCGTTGTGTACCGATAACGGGGCTATGATCGGGGGGCTTGGTTTTCATTATCTTGAAAGGGGTATTGAATCTGATTTTTCAGTAAATGCTTCAGCCAGAGTTCAGGCTTTTAGAAAAAAGTATCCCTGAATGGTTTTATTGGTTTGATAAATTTAGTTTTAAGGTGTTTGTATGGATGAAAATTTTGATCTTGATGCTGCGATCAGAAAAGTGAATGATTTTCCAAAAGAGGGTATAGTATTCTTTGATATTACAAGTATTCTATCCAATTCTGAGGCCTTCAGGTACTGTATAGATAGAATGGTTGCCCTTTACAGGGAAGCAGAAATAGATAAGATAGTTGCAGTAGAAGCCCGGGGCTTCCTCTTTGCTTCTCCTCTTTCAGAACGTCTTGGTATTCCACTGATTCTGGCTCGAAAAAAAGGGAAACTTCCCGGCAGAGTTATGGAGAGAAGTTTTGCTCTGGAGTATGGTGAGGATGTTATTCAGATTCAGGAACAGGATATAAGCAGTGGGAACAGTGTTCTTCTTGTTGATGATCTGATTGCAACAGGTGGTACCCTGAAAGCCTGTGCTGAACTGATCGAAAATGCAGGTGGATCCGTAAAAGAGATTTTTTGTGTAATTGGTCTTCCTTTTCTTAATAATTTTGAACCCCTTGAGGAGTATAAATTAACAACTCTTATAAATTATGAGAGTGAATCTATCTCTTGACAAAAACGCATGCATTATGTAAATTACGACGGTATCCGGACTACCCCGGAGCTAGCCTTGGCCTATTGTGTAATTGGTAGCACAGCGGATTCTGGTTCCGTCAGTGAGGGTTCAACTCCTTCTAGGCCAGTATATGGTCCCTTCGTCTATCGGCTAGGATGGAAGATTCTCAGTCTTCAGAGAGGGGTTCGATTCCCCTAGGGACTAAACATTATTAATATATTTTTTGATCCTGATTATGGATTAATCATCCAAAAAAGCTCTCGATTTCGAGAGCTTTTTTGTGTTATAGTATAACTATGAACGATAAATCAGTATTTGACAGACTTGTAAGTGATCTTTCCAAAGAAGAACGTCTTAAGATGATATCCAGAATGGAAAATCTCGTTCCTTCAGAGGATCTCTCTCTTCTGGAAAATAATCCTGATGAAGAGTATGATTACGAAAAAAGTTATCATGATTTCAGTTTTTTTGAAAAAATTAAAGTATTTTTTTCTGTTCTCTTTTCGGCTAAGGAAAGAGAATTAGTAATTGAAAATCTATCAATGGTAAAACTTTCTAAAAAACTGGATAAAACAAATTTCGGTTTAATAGACTACAGTCAGAAGTTGTTCCTTAACGAATTTCTTATTCATATTGAGAAGCTTGATAAAAGTCTTTTGGTTTTTCGCAGAACTATCTCTGTAATAATGAGATCCCATGAAAGCGAATTTATTGCATTTATGGTGGGCCTCCATTTTCCGGAAATTGAAGCAGCCCTGCTAAGGGATATTGACCCGGAGCAAACAGCAGAAGCGAATGAATTTGAGAGTTCTTTTCAATTAAAAAGGCATATCGAGTTCCGAATAGATGAAATACTTTCGGAGATTGATCCGGATAAAAAGAAAATTATTTACAGTGAGTTTAAGAATCTTCAGGTGTTAAATAGTCTGGCTGCATTCAATTTTTCAACTATTACAGCAGCTTTTGCATTAGTCGATGGAGAAAAGGAACGTAACTGTAGTTTTGTAGATATTCGAAAGCCTCTCCAC
>JAJRQE010000038.1 GCA_024280415.1 Spirochaetota bacterium
AAAAACCGGGAGCAATAATATTAAGTAGTTCACCTGTCATCGGTTCTCTTCCTAAAAAAAGAGTTTATTCGGGATTCGAAAAAATCAAGAAGAGGAACCATCAGGATACCCCAAACAAGGGGGGTGAATACAAGAATTGCAACTGCTGTGATTTTAACCATTCTTAACTTACACCTCTTGCAAAATATAGCATATTATAAAATCTCTGTCTTTAATATGAAAGAGATTTGCGCTGTGTCACAATTTCAACTTACAAATCAGCTCTACTGTAAAACAGGGATGTTTCACTGGCGGACAAAGCCAAAAACAAGTTAAATTTATCGAGTCAGGAAAAGATCCCCCTTAAGGCTTCTACATATTTATTATAATTTTTATAAACATCATTATAAATTTTTACATTTTTAGGGAAAGGAAAACAGCCCTTGTCATTATTTAAACTTACATGCTCTTTGATAAGATAGTTTATATCCGAAACTTTACCACCTTTATGATCCAGAGCCCATAATGCCTGAATTGCACCCCCCAAAGCAGCAGCCTCATCCTGAACGGGTACTACAACTGGCAGATTTAAAATATCTGAAGCAATCTGTCTCCATACTGCAGAATTGGCTCCTCCTCCAATTAACCTTATTTCTTTTACTTTGAAACCAAGATCTTTGAAAGATTCAAGGCCAAGGCGCATTCCAAAAATTGCAGATTCAAGAGAAGATCTAAAAATATTTTCTTTTTTTGTATTTGTCATATCCATACCGACAATACAGCCCTTTCCGTTTGGAAGATTAGGTGTTCTTTCTCCGTTAAAAAAGGGCAGTGTAATTATACCCTCACTGCCAGCAGGAGCTTTTGAAGCTATTTTATCAAATTCCTTTACTTCGTACTCAAAAAGAGATCGTATTTGCTCTGTTGCAACAGTACAGTTCATTGTACATAGGAGAGGGAGATAGCCTCCATTAGAAGAACAGAAAGCTGCAAGATTGCCTTTAGCATCAATAACAGGTTGATCAGAATATCCATATATGGTTCCCGAAGTTCCCAGGCTCATGGTAATGACACCAACATCTGTCGCACCGGTTCCTATGGCACCCATCATGTTGTCCCCTCCACCGGAAGAAACAATTATGCCCGCAGGAATACCAAGTCTTGATGAAATAAATTTTGTAATCTGTCCGGCAGTTTCATGAGCTTCGATTAAGGCGGGCAGACACACAGACAAATCACGATCTGAATCAAGAGCATGGAGTACATCCTTATCCCATTTGCGTTTGGTAATATTTAGAAGTCCGGTTCCTGATGCATCCCCATATTCCATTGTATATTTTCCGGTTAAATAAAAATTTATGTAGTCATGAGGCAGAAGTATATGCTGCATTCTTATGTATATATCATTGTAATTTTTTTTCAACCACAGTATTTTTGATGCAGTATATCCAGGGAGGATTCGATTACCTGCTTCACTGAGAATAGACTCTCCCGAACCATAGCTTGCTTCAATTTCATTACATTCAGAGGCAGTTGAAGTATCACACCATAGCTTTACATTGTAGAGTACTTCTCCATCCTTATCCAAAGGGACAAATCCATGCTGCTGACCGGATACACCAACCGCAACAGCTGTTTTTTTATTTCAGGGTCAATTTGTTTAAAACAATTCTCCAGAGCCTGTATCCACCATTTGGCCTTGTGCTCCCTGGTGCCGTCATCTTTACTTATCATATCATGTGGAGATGAGGCAGAAGCAGCAATTGACTTTTTTTCGAAATCGTAAAATATTACTTTAGTACTTTGAGTACCATTATCAATACCTATAACTGTCTTCACAATCCTGCCTCCTAAATAAAAATTACTCACAGTAAATATTTTATAAAATTTAAGATTAAATCTACAATATACGGGGTTTGCTCCTTCATTATATCGGAAAAACTATGTTCATAAGAAAACTGAAATATCTATTTAAAAATCTATAACCATCAAACCGGGTACTTCTTTAAAGTGTTTGTCACTACTTAATAGAATAGATCCGGTCACCATTGTAGAGGCTGCAATCCATATATCATTTGTAGGGATTGGGGTTCCCTGTTTTCGGAGCTTCTTTGTTATAAAGCCATACCTGAAAGCAATTTCTTTGGATATCTCAACAATTGAGATCCCGGGTTTAGAAAGGAATTCGTCAAGCTCGGTTAGATTTTTTTCTGTCAGACTACCAATCTGAAATCCAGAATAAAGTTCTCCAAGAACAGTTACAGGCATATATATTTCATCAGCATTTTCTAATATATCTACAATCTTCTGATTTCCATTCTTGAAAGCAGAATATATATTTGTATCCAAACACAGTTTCATATTCTATTCCCATATCTCAGGATCAATCTGATTAAAATGTTTTGTATTTTTCTTAAACTCATCAAACTGCATATTGGTCCATGTCCCACATAGATCTGCTAAGTCTCTTTTTTTATCAGAATTAGCTGATAATCCAAGGGTTTTCATTAATAACGAAAGTATTATCTTATTAAGGCTGGTTTTATTTTTTCCAGCCAAACTTCTTAATTGCTTATCAAGAACATCTGGTATCTGTCTTAAAGTTATTTGACTCATAATCTGCCTCCATGACTCATACTACGATTCATAGAATACATCAATCTTCTTTGAAAGTCAATTTTTAAAGTTTGAAGGACTTAAATAACATTAGTTATGCTGTATACTGTACCTTATGAAAACATATATTCGAATTAGTCTATCGGTAATTTATTTAGTCTTAGCTGCTTCCCCTATTTTGGGAGCAAACAATAATAAAATAGAAATTTTAAAGACAAGCACCTATCCTGATACTGCAGAAAACAGAGAACTAATTGAAAATTTAATAGATGAAGCATCGCTGCTAATGACAAGGATTTACTCTGATTTTGTAGAAATATCAGACAAATCACAAGGCAGTAGAGACTTCGATTACAGCCTTGCAACTAATTATATTTATGATCCAAATGGATCTGTTCTGCAGATAACTCTGACTGATAAAAACTCTCAAAATATTAAAACTTTTAATATAATAGGAACTATAAGAAATGACACACCGCTATTTCTTGCAAGGGCAATTTTTTACCTCTGGGCAGGAGATAACAATTATCTTGCAGATTCAAATCAACCAGTACCGGTTTATATTGAGGATCTATATACCGAATACATACAGGAAACTGTAATACCCGAAACACCCACAATGCTTATGCCCATGGATATTGCTGTAAAACCAAATGGGAATTTACTTGGTGCATTCTCCATGGTCAGTGTAGAATTTGACAGTAATTTCAAAATTCTCGGTCAGCCTGGAAGATCATTATACGAAGCAGGGAGTTATACCAGTGCTGCAGGACTGGGTTTAACACCAGGTGGAACTGTATATCTTAAGCCCTCAATCGGAAGGGATATATATCGTTTTTCATCAGATTCTGAAATTGGAGAAAAATGGCGAACAGGAATGGATCTTTACGGACCGATGACAACACTTCCTGATGGCTCTATAGTTTTAATTGATATACAAAAAAAGAAAGCAGTTAAAATTTATAATAGAAAAAAAACAGAACTTAATTTATTTACAAGCCCCTACTCTTATATTGCTGCGGTTGCTACTGGTCCCGAAGGTAATATCTGGGTGTATGATATTACTGAACAACGTATTCGTATCCATACACCGGAAGGAGAAATTCTTGACAGCATAATACCTATTCTCGATACAAGTGCAGGAATGAGCCCTTCTGCACTTTCGGTTTATAAAGATGGAAATTTTGTAATATATTACTCGAACGGAGAAATGTACAGTTTTACCAGGAATGGCCTGCCTATCTGGAATATTAATGAAATAGAAACCCCTGAAGAATTGGAAAATCTACCCCAGACAGCAAAAATAGCCCTGGACGATACCAATGGTTTTATCTACATAGCTGATCTCATGGGTCAGCGAATAATAAAACTACAGGACAGAGCCTATGTATCAAAACACAATATTAAAAGTACTCAGGGAGAACTGCTAGTGGGGCTTAACTACAGGTTTTTGAAAACCGGAGATGTGTCCGCTCTTGCAGAAAAAGCTGATTATTACGAGTCCCAGGGAGCCCTTGAACTTGCGGGTCAGACATGGGAGCGTATTCTGGATATTGACCCGGATTATGAACCTGCTTATGACAAACTTGATATGATTGAAGTAGAAATAATGATTCTGAATGCAGAAAAAATGGAAGAAAAAACAATTATAAAACTTCAGAACCTGGGAAAAGAAACAGCAAGAAATGATTACAGAAGAACGATACAACTCTATGAAAGAATACTATCCATTGATCCTGACAACAATCAGATAAGGAGCAATAAAAACAAACTGGAAGATCTTTTTGATTCAGGAAGAGGAATAGATATAGAACCTCCTCCCTTTGATATAAAATCTCTGACTGTCGAAAATCTTTTCCCATCCCTTATGCAGTACTATCAAAACAGACCCGTGGGAAATATCGAACTGGTTAATAAGGGTAATTCTGATATAAAGAACCTTGAAGTCAGTTTTTTTATTAAACGATTTATGGATTTTCCTGTTTTTTCCAGGAAAATAACACTTATTAAACCACTGGAAACTGTAAATATTGATCTTAATGTTCTATTTAATCAGGAAGTTCTTAAACTGGAAGAAGACCTGAAGGTTCAGATAAATCTGGAGCTTAAATGGGAATACAATAATAAAACCCGAACCAGCAAGAACAACACAGTTGTTACTCTTTACAGGCGGAGTGCAATGCAGTGGGATGATACCGGTAAACTATCTTCCTTTATTACCCCGAATGAAAGAGTTGTAGAAGAATTTTCCCATAGAGTCATCTCAAATGCTCCTTTGGATTATGGATTTAAATTTTCCAGCAAGTTTGAAAGGGCTGTCAGAGTTACGAATTCTCTCAGTGCATTTGGTATAAGTTATGTAGAAGATCCGGCATCTCCAATTACCAGGATACTGGAAGATATTGAGATAGTTGATACAGTCAGGTTTCCAAGAAAAACCCTGTTTATACGTTCAGGAGATTGTGATGATACTACTGCTCTCCTTGCTTCAATGCTCGAGTCAGCCGGAATTGAAACCGCTATTATGACTTCTCCGGGACATGTATTTCTTGCATTTAACTCTGAAGAACCAATAGCAAACAGATGGATGTACGAATCGGATTTCGTAACTGTCATTCCCTACAACAGGAACCTATGGATACCAATCGAAACAACTTATCTGAAGGAAGGTTTCTTCAAAACCTGGGAAGTTGCATCTAGAGAGGTGAAGGCCAACGAGGCAGAAGGTCTTGTAGAATTCATACCCTTAAAAGAAATACGGACAAACTACCCGCCCCTTCCACTTGGCGAAAGTATCTATCAGGTTCTCGAACCTGACAGGGATAAAATACAAATTATAGATGATGAATCCGCAAAAGAACTACGCACTGAACTATATGACAATCTCTCCAAAACTCTGCTGCAGCAATTGGAGACTGCGAATGAGAGAAAAAGTGCTTCAATAAACAACAGACTGGGAATACTGCATATCAGATTTAAAAACTACAGAGCTGCAGAGAATGTTTTTAAGAATATAAACAGGGATATGCCCGAATATATATCCGCCTATGTTAACCTTGCAAATCTTTACAGAGTACAGGGAAAAACCGAACCTGATATAGGACTGCTTGAAAAGGCACTTAAAGAGTCTCCGGACTCAACTTCCCTGAATCTTGTTTTAGCACAGTGTTACTACGAAAATGCTGATTTTCAAAAGGCTGAGGATCTCTTTTCCATGATTAAATCGCAATCCCCAGATCTTTCCCTTAAATACGGATACCTTGAAGCCCCTGGAAGAGGACAGGTTACAATCCAGAGAGCTGCCGGAGCAGGAGAAAATCAACCTGTTTTCTGGGATACAGGAGAATAATAAAGTCTTAATCTTTCATGCCAGGGAATTACTATGGTTTTTATTCAGTCCCGATCTGACATCCAGACCCGAGACAGCCTGATAGACGGACAGGTCGAAGAAGGATATTGCTGCAAGGAGATGGTCAAAAATGTCCGCCTGTATAGATTCATACACAGCCCAGTCCTGATCAGTGCTGAAAACGTACAGTTCAAGGGAGATACCCTTCTCTGTCGGCTGCAGCTGTCTTACAAGAAATGTCATATTCTTATTTATTTTATTATGTTTTCGGAGATAGGCTTCAATGTAAGCCCTGAAAACACCAAGGTTAGTCATCCTGCGACCGTTAATCATCTCACTTGTATTAGCCCTGTTTGCAGAATTATCTTCATCGATCTCATGCTGCTTGGCCGCTATGTAGTCTCCCAGAAGATCGATCTTTTTAAACCGGTCAATCATCTCTTCTGAACAAAATCTAATTGTATTCATATCTATGTTCAAATGCCGTTTAATTCTTCTACCATCAGACTCACTCATCCCGCGCCAGTTTTTAAATGAAGACGATACAAGACTATAGATTGGAACATTTACAATTGTTTTATCAAAATTCTGAATTGTTACAGTCTGAAGCTTAATATCTATGACATCTCCATCAGCTCCATGTGCAGGAACTGTAATCCAGTCACCTATACGAACCATGTCATTTCCCGACAGCTGAATTGCTGCAACAAGTCCTAAAATTGAGTCCTTGAAAATAAGCATTATAACAGCAGATAAAGCTCCAATTCCCGAAAGAAGGCCAAATGGAGATTTGTTTAATATTGTCGTGATAATAAGTATTATTGCAATAATGCTCAGAAAAACCTTAACAATCTGGAGGTATCCCTTTATAGGACGATTTTTTGAAATTTTGTAGGTGGAATAGATTGTGTTTACAGCTGTAAGAAATGAGTTTGCAACCATAAGAATAATACCTGTCATATAGGCCAGGAGTAGGCGCTGAATTAAATCTTCCAGGGCACTCTTTACAGGTAATATATAGGGTAAGGCAAAATAAAGAACAAGAACAGGAGCAATATGTGCAATTCTTGCAAACAGACCGGAATCTACAAGAATATCATCCCAACTTGTTTTGGTCTTTTTTACAACTCCGGTAATTACTGTCAGAAGAATTTTTTTTGATATTAAGTCAACAAGATAGCTGGCTAGAATAACTGCACAAAGAATCAATATCTTGACAAGAATATCAGCATATTCAGATGAAAGATCTAGATTAATAAAAAAATCAATTACCCTGGTTAGCACTGCACCACTCCTGTCTATAAATTGCAAACATCCAAACTCTTCTATCTAAACAGATCCAGATACTCTCCGTATCCTTCTTCTTCCATATTTTCAACAGGAATAAATCTAAGAGAAGCTGAATTAACACAGTACCGCAGACCTGTAGGCTGGGGGCCATCATTAAAAAGATGCCCAAGATGTGAATCTGCACCAGGACTTCTAAGCTCGGTTCTTACAGAAAAAAGTGATTTATCAACTTTTTCAACCAGCTCCTGCCCTTCAATAGGTTTAAAAAAACTCGGCCAGCCTGTACCTGAATTAAATTTATCAGTTGAGCTAAAAAGGGGTTCTCCGGAAACTATATCGACATAAATACCTGCTTCTTTATTGTCCCAGTATTCGTTTTCAAATGCTCTTTCTGTCCCACAGTTCTGGGTTACATCATACTGGAGAGGATTAAGTTTTCCCCGTAGTTCTGTTTCTGCAGGTTTCCGGTAACTTTCATCTCCTGGAATATAATCCTTATCATCTCCCCAGACTCTCTCTCTGTACTGATCCCTTCCCGAATTCATTCTATAAAATTCATATCTCTGGGGTGATTTCTTGTAGTAATCCTGATGATAATCCTCTGCAGGATAAAAATTGGTAAACTCCCTGATGGGTGTTACTATTGGATTGTCAAACCGACCTGAATTATTTAACTCCATAAGAGATATCTCTGCTGTTTTTTTCTGTTCCAAGCTGTGGTAGAAAATCGCATTCTGATACTGACTCCCCCGGTCAATAAACGACCCCCCATTATCTGTAGGATCAATCTGCCTCCAAAACACATCCAATAGATCTGAATATGAAACTATTTCCGGATTAAATCTTATCTGAACAGTCTCAATATGACCTGTTGTACCGGTACTGACCTGTTCATAAGTGGGATTTTCAACATCTCCCCCAGCATAACCTGAAACTACATCATAAACTCCATCAATTATTTCAAACGGATGCTCCATACACCAGAAACACCCACCTCCAAAAGTTGCAGTTTCTATATTTTCATTATTAATATTCATTATATCTTCCTCACCTTTAAGTACTGTACCTTTATTGCTTTCAGGTGCTCCCAATGGGTATAAAAACCCAATAAGAATAACAGCAAGGATCGGTAGAAAAAATATTTTATTACTCATTTTCCTTACCCCCGTCTCCCTTTAATATAACTATAGGCAACTAAAAGGGACAGATATTTAGACAGGAGTAAGAAATAATAATTAAACCTCTTTATTCCATTTCTGCAGCTGACTTGAAATAATCTCTTTGACAGCTTCTGACATCTCTTTGGTATTTTTAAAATCTCCGGGAAAGACCGGAGGAAATACTTTTGCTTTCATATCTGTGGACTTATTCAGCCACAGACTGTTCTTTTTAACAGCCTTGTTCATATTATGAAGAGCTATAGGGATTACAGGGACATTTGCTTTTTGTGCCAGAATAAATGCACCCCTCTTAAATCGCCCGACTTTTCCGTCTTTTGATCTGGTTCCTTCGGGGAATATCATTATTGAACTGCCGGATTTAAGAGTTTTCTCAGAAAATTTCATCATTTTAATCTGACTCTTTGTATCTGTTCTTTTTACAATAATATATCCATTTAAAGCCATATTCCATCCTAAAAATGGAAGTTTTAATAAGGAGCTCTTTGCAACCCATTTGAAATGTTTAAAAAGAGTGTAAATAATAAGAATATCTAATAAAGCCTGATGATTAGAAACCATTACATAGGCCTGACCCCTCTTAATATGTTCCTTGCCCTCCCATGTAACTTTCCATAATGGCTGGAGCCATAGATATAAGCTTGCCCAGAAACATGAAAAGCCATGAAGAATGACCCTCTTTTGATCAAAGAGAAATGTAAATACAAATATAATTAATGCAATTGGGTATAGAATTATGCAGACAACTAAAAAAAGTGTCCATTCATAAACTGTTAAAATAAATGTAATCATGTAAAATTATCCTTAAAATAAGTCTACTGCAATATTAGAATAATTATACTGATTTTTTCAAGGGCTTTATTTTTTTATCTTACAAATGCTATTTTTAACTAATAATATATTACAAAAATGTAATAAAGTTGCAAGGTTTATGTAATGTTTTAATGATAGGGTTTTAGAAGATTTATTATTATAAAGAGGAGCTATCCTTAATGATCAGTATTAAAAATTTAGTTAAGTACTTCGGGGAAACGAAAGCTGTGGGTAATATAAGTGTTGATATTCCTGAAGGTCAGATTTTAGGTCTTCTTGGTCCCAATGGAGCTGGAAAAACCACAACACTTAGGATGCTGACCGGTTATATCAAGCCAAGTTCAGGATCAATAGTTGTAAATGGAATAGATGCGAGTCAAAATTTTATTGAGATAAAACGTCATATAGGTTATCTCCCTGAATCATCTCCTATTTATACTGATATGCTGGTTTATGATTATCTGAAATTTATTGCAGATATCCGTGAAATAAATTCATCAAAACAGATGAACCGGTTACAGGAACTTGCTGATCTTTGCGGAATACGGAGTGTTATGCACAAACCTGTTTCTACCTTATCCAAGGGTTTTAAACAGAGAGTCGGACTTGCTTTAGCCCTAATGGATGATCCTTCCATCCTTGTTCTGGATGAACCTACAAGCGGACTTGATCCAAATCAGATTGCTGAGATAAGAACAATAATAAAAGAGATTGGTCAGAAGAAGACAATACTGTTTTCCACTCATATCCTCAGTGAAGCAGAGGCAACATGTGACAGAGTTTTAATAATGAATAAAGGGAAACTGGTAGCAGATGGTACTGCTGAGATACTCAAGGGAGATAAGTCTGACAGTAATATTACCCGGATAACCCTTGAACTGACCAATCCGGATAGTATTAAAAAGGTATTTGAAAAGAGCCGGATAATTACAGGTATTGAAATTTCAGAAAAAAATAATCTTACCAATATAGTACTTACTACAGCAGAGGATTCCAGAGTCGAAATATATAAACTTATAAAAAAAGAGGACTGGTTACTCCTGGAGATGGCACAGGAAAAAAAATCCCTGGAGCACATTTTTAAAGAACTTACAAAGGATGAATAAATGTCAGTGAACAAAACTTTTATAATTTTCAAAAGAGAAAGCAGAGCTTTTTTCTCATCACCTATAGCATATATTGTAATTACATTATTTCTGGTACTAACAGGTTGGTTTTTCTTTTCTACCTTTTTCCTTTCAGGCAGAGCAGATTTAAGAGACTTTTTTAATCTTCTGCCAATGGTTTTCTCTTTTATAATCCCTGCTTTGACTATGCGTCTGTTTTCTGAGGAATACAGAAGCGGCTCCTTTGAAATAGCGGCAACACTTCCTGTCAGTCTTCCTGACATTATTGCAGGGAAATTCCTTGCTACCCTGTTTTTCACTTTGATAATGCTTCTTCCAACAATGCTTTATCCGGTTTTTATCAGTGTTCTGGGAGATCTCGAGCCTGGGCCTGTAATTGGAGGGTATCTGGGTACAATTCTTCTTGCTTCAGCATTCTCCTCTATTGGAATACTTGCTTCATCACTCACAAAGAATCAAATTGTGGCTTTTATTTTAAGTGCAGCCGGCTGCTTTTTTCTGACCATAATCAGCAGCATTCTGGTATTTATTCCAGCATTCCTTTCTCCTCTTTTTCAGTATACCGGGGTAGTATTTCATTTCAATAATATTGCGAAAGGAATTATAGATTCCAGAGATCTTATCTATTTTATCTCTGTTACCCTAATTGGTCTTTACAGCACCTATATTGTCGTAAGGGAGAGGAGCTAACAATGAAATTAACTATCTCAAACAGCATTTCTGATAAACTCAAATTTATACTCTATATTATTGTCCTTATTATGATTAATCTGGTATCGAACACATTATTTTTCAGAATTGATCTGACATCAAATAAAAAGTACTCACTCTCTGATGCAAGCAAAACGACAGTTTCTCTTATTAAGGAACCTCTAAATGTGAAGGTGTTTTTTTCCGAAAACCTCTCTGGTCAGTATGCAAACCTTCCAAGAGAGGTTCGGGATTTAATGGAAGAATATACCCTTACGGGAAATAAGAATTTCAACTACCAAATTTACACTATTAAGCAGGACGGCAGTTCGGTAGATAAAAAGGGAAGAAATCTTAAAGATTTAGCAGCAGATTATTCCATTTTTCCAATACAAATACAGACAATAGAAAATGATGAAGTAAAGCTTCAGAATGTCTACATGGGGATATCACTTGTTCATGGTAATATGATGGAAACAATACCATCTCTTGGAACTGTAAGGAACCTCGAATATCAAATAACCGGCAGCATTAATAAAGTAAGCAGAAAAATATCTGCTCTCCTTTCTCTGAAAGAGAATATTTCTGTTGAACTCTATCTTTCAGGCTCACTTTACTCTATGGGAGAGGGAATTTCCGAATACCCTGATGAGGTGAAAAAGATAGTTGAGGAGTTGAATAAGACTAACTACAACCGTCTTGATTATAAATACATAGATCCTGACAGTTCTCCTGTTCAGGATAAGTTTAACCTTACTAGTTTTAACTTTCAGAATACTGATGGTTCTCTAAAGAAAATCTATGCTGATATTCTAATAAAATCCAGTGATAATTTTACTACCATTACTCTACTCCAAAAAAATATATTCGGATACGATATTATTGGTAGAGATGAATTAAATTCTACTATCGGGGAATCTGTAGAAAAGGTTCTTAATCTCAACACAGGCATTGCCTACCTTTCAAATTACGGCACTATTCCCTTATATCAGAATCCCTATGACCAGCAGTCCCGGAGTCCGTCACTCA
>JAJRQE010000039.1 GCA_024280415.1 Spirochaetota bacterium
AGATACATATCTTTATTATGCATTGAGATCAAGAAAGCTTGTTCCTCTTCTAAGGGCTCTGGTATGGAAGTATATCGGATATTATGTAGCACGCAGTGATATAATGACTGCACCAAGTCAGTATTTATGTGATTTGCTAAATGCATCTGACCTTCCAGGAGATTTGTTAGTATTTTTAACCGTATTGAATCAGAAAATGCAGAGAAAAAATCTGCCAGTTCAAAATAATTTTCTTCTTTAATATCATGTTTGTCCATATCTTTCTCTTTCCTTTCCTATTTAGTATGAATAAATGCTCATATGTTCATGTTGTCAATAGTATTCTAATTAAAACTTCTTCAGCTTTATAATGAGATATACTGATTATAGTAGTACTTCTATTGATTATCATAACTAAGGACAGTATATTTATAGCAGGAGTAACATCATGAAAGTAGTTTCTGTTATGAAGGTAAGGAAAAGTCTTGGAGAAATACTGAATGAAGTTAATTTAAAATCCGAAATATTTATTCTTGAACGTGCGGGAAAACCAATTGCCAGACTGGGTCCTCTGAAGGATGAAGACTATTCAAAATCTCTGAATCTCCGGATCAAATCTCTTCAGGATCTGAAGGGTCTTAATCCAAAAACGAGCCGTGGTAAGAATCCTGATAACTGGATGGACCGAGAAAGAGGTAATTGGAATTAACAAATGAAAATATTTATTGATACTGCCCCTCTAATCTACCTTATAGAAGGGGAAGAGAATTTTGCAGCCTGTGTGGAAAAACAGCTGAGACAATGGGTTATAGCTGGAGAAAATTTAGCTACTTCAACACTAACCCTTCTGGAACTATTGGTGGCTCCCATAAAGCAGGAAGATAAGCATCTGGTTCAGAAATACAGAGCTTTGCTGCAGGATATTTTATCAGAACCCTTAATCCCTCTATCTGAAGCTATTTCAGAAATGGCTGCACAGATACGGGGAGCAACCGGGTTTAAAACTCCGGATTCTATCCAATTGGCCACTGCTCTATATGCAGGGGCAGATATATTTTATACCAATGATAAAAGGTTGAGTAAGTTTTCTGATATTAAGATTTTAATAATTGAAAAAGGATAGAATCAGCCCATGTCTTTAGATTATTTCGATTTAAAAGCTATGCGTAAAACTCATCCTGCCTGGCGCCTTATGGCAGCAGAAAATGGACCCCTGGTAGCGGGTTTTCTTGACTCCACTTTCAGAGAAAAGAACATTCGAAGTATTGAAGAAGCAGAACTTACCATGGGTCTCGAAGACTATCTCTACTACTTGTCAGATTCCGGGGCTGAACAGGAATTCCCCCGAAGTGCCGGTGATTATCTGGATGACTGGGCGCGTAACGACCGCGGCTGGTTACGTAAATTTTATCCTCAGGGTTCCGATACACCTCATTATGATCTTACACCTGCTGCCGAGAAGGCTCTGCAATGGTTAGATGGCTTATTTGGACAGAGTTTTATAGGAACAGAGAGTCGGCTTTTTGCAAGTATTGATCTTCTTAAACAAATTGTTCATGGAGTGGAAGAGGATAAAACCGAAAGGATAAATGAACTTAACCGGCAGAAGAAGGAGATTAACAGGCAGATTAAGGCAATAGAAGGTGGTGAAATACCTGTTCTTGACTCCAGGGAAATTCGTGAGCGTTATATTCAGTTTAGTAGAACAGCCCGGGAACTTTTAGGCGACTTCAGGATGGTTGAACACAATTTCCGGGAGCTTGACCGTTCTGTTCGGGAGAAAATTGCAGCCTGGACCGGAGAGAAGGGAGAGCTTCTTGAATCGATTTTCGGAGAACACGATGAGATTACTCAATCGGAACAGGGCTTGAGTTTCAGAGCCTTCTGGGATTTTTTAATGTCTTCTTCGAGTCAGGAAGAGTTTACATCACTTCTGGACAGAGTATTTGAGCTTAAGGAGCTTGGAGATTTAACGGATGATATTCGCCTGAAACGTATTCATTTTGACTGGATAAATGCCGGAGAACAGACCCAGCGAATGGTCGCCCGGCTTTCAAGGCAGCTTCGCAGGTTCCTTGATGATCGGAGTTATTATGAGAATAAACGAATAGTAAGGCTTCTGGACAGTATTGACCAAAAAGCTCTTGAAGTTCGGGAGGACCCCCCTCCTGAGCAAAATTTTATGAAACTTGATGGTGTTCGTCCCTCTTTACAGCTTCCAATGGAGCGTCCTCTGTTTTCGCCTCCCTTAAAAATTGAACTTGATTCTGTAATTCTCGATGGAGATGGTGATACTATTGATACCTCTGTCCTGTATAATCAGGTCATTGTAGATAAAGTACGTCTTCAGAGAAATATCGATACAGCACTCGAATTACAGGATCAGATAAGCCTGGGTCTTATTATTGAAAATTATCCCCTTGAAGAGGGGCTTGCAGAGCTTGTAGTCTATTTTACATTAGCAGAGGAAAATTCTTTTGCTTTTGTTAATGAAGATGAATTTGAAAAGGTATTCTGGGTTGATTATGATAGAAAAAAAAGATCGGCGAAAATGCCGAAGATAATGTTTCAAAAAGGTCTGCTTTTAAAGGATGAAAAAGAATGACTGAACATAGTGACCGCCTTCCTGTTATTCTGATTGCACTATTAAAGGGTGTTGTCTATCGGGAGGACAATATAAAAAAATGGCAGGATCTGCTCGATCACCAGGGTCCGGTAAGGGATTATCTGTCAGTTATAGGTCTGGAACTCTTCCTTTTTGAAGATGAGGGATTTGCTTTTCTAAAGAATCGTGAGAAAAATGAGGATGATCCTGAAATCCCCCAGCTTATAGTGCGCCGGCAGCTTTCCTATCCTGTCAGCCTTTTACTTGCTCAGCTTAGGCGGAAACTTGCAGAGCACGATGCGTCCAGTGGAGAAGAGCGGCTTATTATCGATAAACAGGAAATTATTGATTTAATGGGAACATTTATTGTTTCGGGAATTAATGAGGTTCAGTTTATCCGGAAGGTTGACGGAGCTCTCCAGAAGGTCTCCGAATTGGGGTTTATAAGGTTTTTAGGGGAAAAGAAAGAAAAAATTGAAATTAAAAGAATAATTAAGGCCTTTGTAGATGCCCAGTGGCTCCAGGAGTTTGATATTAGAATGAAAGAATATCTTCAATATACTGAAGAATCAGGAAGTTTGAGGGGTCTTGTCAATGAGTAATTCCAATGACTTTTTTGAGTTTTCCACAGACGATACTCTTGCTGGTTTTCGGCTGAAACGTTTAGAGGTTTATAACTGGGGAACTTTTCATAACAGAATATGGGAATTGAAGCTGGATGGTCTTAATGGTCTTTTGACCGGAGATATTGGTTCCGGGAAATCCACCCTTGTCGATGCTGTCACCACCCTCCTTGTTCCTGCCAACAGAGTATCCTACAACAAGGCAGCTGGAGCTGAGTTTAAGGAGAGGAGTCTTCGCTCCTATGTTCTTGGTTACTATAAGTCGGAGCGAAGTGATGGGGGATATTCTGCCAAACCCGTGGCTCTTAGAGACAGGAGCACATATTCAGTTATTCTCGGATCATTCTTTAATGAAGGATACGAACAGTCTATTACCCTGGCGCAGGTTTTCTGGCAGAAGGATGCTGTAGGTCAGCCTTCACGGTTCTATGTCGTGGCTGATCGTGAACTGTCAATAAGGGAACATTTTTCGAATTTTGGTTCGGATATTTTACGCCTTAAAAAAGAGCTTAGAAATCTTGAACATGTCGAGGCTCCTTTCGATACCTTTCCTCCCTATGGTGCGGCGTTCCGTCGTCGTTTCGGTCTGAAGAGTGATCAGGCCCTGGAGCTTTTTCATCAGACCGTATCCCTTAAATCGGTAGGTAATTTAACCGGGTTTGTCCGTGAACATATGCTTGAGGCTTTTGATACGACACCGCGGATTGAAGAGCTTATCAATCATTTTGAAGATCTTAACCGATCCCATGAGGCTGTTCTTAAGGCAAAGTCCCAGATTGAAAAGCTTACACCCTTATCCGAAAAAATATCCAAACTGGACTCAATTGAAAAAGAACGGACAAAGATGCGTTCTTCCAGAGATGGATTAAGCCCCTGGTTTTCATCTGTAAAAGCGGAACTTCTGTTAAAACAGATTGAGAAACAGGATGAAAAAATAAGCAAACAAAAGATAAAAGAAAACGAAGCTGCCTCTATAAGAGGTTCCCTCCAGAAGGAAAGGGATAATTTGAGACAGGCTATTGCTGAAAACGGCGGTGATCGGCTGGAATCGCTTAAAAGTGAAAAAAAGGCTTCTGAAAATGAGAAGGTAAAGCGGCTTTCAAAGTTTGAAGATTACCTGAGTTTGTGTAAGTCCCTTGAACTTCCAGGTATAAAAGATGCCGATGGTTTTGTTGATAACAGAACAGAGGCAAAGCAGATGCTTGAAAGTGTTCGAACAAGATTGGCAGATTTTCAGAACAGCAGAACCGAGCAGGAAGTTTCAATTAAAGGGTTGAAGGATGAACACCGTCTTATTTCTGATGAGGTTGAATCTCTGAAGAAAAGGCGGAGTAATATAAACCGGAATCAGATACTCCTCAGGGATGATCTATGCACAGCTATAGGATTATCCCCTGAGGATCTTCCTTTTGCCGGAGAGCTTATTATGGTTAAAGAAGAGGAGGCAGCCTGGGAAGGAGCTGCAGAGAGAGTTCTTCATAATTTTGCCCTTTCACTTCTTGTCCCTGCTGTTCACTACCGAAAGGTTACAGAGTGGGTGGACAGAACAAACCTTAGGGGGCGTCTTGTTTATTATAAGGTTACTGAAGGGGATATTCAGTTTGTACGCAGTCTGGATAGTTCTGCTTTGCCCTCAAAGCTTAAGGTCAAACCTGATTCATCCTTTCGTGAATGGCTTGAAGAGCAGCTGTACCGGCGGTTTGATTATACCTGCTGCGAAAATCTAAACGAATTTAGAAAGGTAAAAAAAGGTTTGACTTCCTCGGGGCAGATAAAGGGTTCACCCTCTCGTCATGAGAAGGATGACCGGCATAATATAAATGACAGGAGACGTTATGTTCTTGGTTGGTCCAACAGGGAAAAAATAGGTGCACTAATAACCAGACAGAAGGAACTTGAAGTCGATATGGCTGAAATTGCAGAGACTCTTAACCATATCAGCAAGGCTCTTGAAATAATTGATAAGGAAAAGGAGAGTCTGAATAAAGTTGAGTTTTATAATGATTATGAAGAGATAAACTGGCATCCGGCAGCTGTTAGAATCGAATATCTTAATTCGGAAATTATAAAACTTGAGAGTTCTTCCAATAAACTTAAGTTATTAAATGAGAGTCTCGGGCTGCTCGAAAATGAACTAAATCTGGTCGAAACGGATCTTGAGAAAGTACGGGCGTATATTACAACTCTGACTGAACGTAACCGTGCGGCCCTGGAGCAGCTTGAGGTTGAAGAAGGTGTTATCTCTGATTCCGGCTTAGATAGTGATGAACTTAGTATTGTACTAAGGCCCCTTTTAAATGAGGCCCTGGGTGATATCCAACTGACTATTACTAATTGTGATAAACAGCAGCATAAGGTTCGGGAATGGCTTCAGACCAAAATTGATGCTCTGGACAGGCGGGTTAAAACTCTGTCTGTGAGCATTGTAACTATAATGGCCGATTTCCGAAGCGATTATCCGGCAGAGACCCGGGAATTTGATGCAAATCTTGAATCAGGATCTGATTTTGTTTCCTTTCTCAACCATCTTAGAGCAGATGATCTTCCTAAATATGAGGAACGGTTTAAAAGACAGCTGAACGAGAATACCATTCGAGGTATTGCAGGCTTTCAGGCACAGTTAAACAAGGAGTTTAGACAGATAGAGGAAAGGGTTGCTCATATTAATAAATCCATGGCAGCCATCGAATATAATAAGGATCGGTATATTAAGCTTGAGACCCTTCCTTCCAATGATTCAGATATTCGCGGCTTTCGTCAGGAGCTTAGATCCTGTACAGAGGGAAGCCTTTCCGGAGTGGATAATGAGCAGTACACCGAGGGGAAATTTCTACAGGTAAAAACTATTGTAAATCGTTTTAAGGGTCGTGAAGGGACTTCTGATCTCGATAAAAAATGGACACAGAAGGTGACAGATGTCAGAAACTGGTTTTCATTTGCTGCGTCTGAACGATGGATTGAAGATGATAGTGAACATGAGCATTATACTGATTCCGGAGGAAAGTCCGGCGGGCAGAAGGAGAAGCTGGCATATACGGTTCTTGCTGCAAGCCTTGCATATCAGTTCGGTCTTGAATGGGGGGAGGTTCGTTCCCGGAGTTTCCGTTTTGTAGTTATTGACGAGGCTTTCGGCCGGGGGTCTGATGAGTCCGCACGGTTTGGCCTGGAACTGTTTAAGCAGCTAAATCTGCAAATTCTTATTATTACCCCATTGCAGAAGATCCACATTATTGAGCCCTATGTTTCGACAGTTGGTTTTGTGCATAATGAAGATGGTAAATATTCACTTCTCCGGTCCATTACCATAGAAGAATACAAAGAAGAAAAAGAGCAGTCAGAAATGGCAGCACTTCAATGAGTCTGGGAAGTTTAAGGCAGATAAAAATCCGTCTGTCAGGTCAGTGGGAGAAGGGTCGCTTTTTAAAGACACTCGTATCGAATGAGGTTCTATTTCCTCTTGAAACTGCAATTAAAGGGCCTTCGTCTGCAGAAATGATTGATGATTTTGATGCTGTCAGAAACTGGATCGGGAATATAAAATCAGCAAGTGATAAA
>JAJRQE010000040.1 GCA_024280415.1 Spirochaetota bacterium
ATGGGCCCGATAAGATAATTCTTGGAGGCCGGATATGTAATTTTTCTGATGTATTCTTACCAGAAACAATACGATTAGTAAAAAAAATGTTACTTTTTCCTCCCCAAAATGAAGATTTTATCGAAGTATCAAAAATGGATGTTTTTGCGGGCAGTATTGGGGCAACAGTTCCTTTCTTTGAAGAATTTTATTCCATTCCTGAACCCAGAGGAGATTATTGATAGATACTTAAAAACATCGCGCTCATCATGACAATGAAGTACGCTCTTCCAGCAGAGATCATCGAAGTTAAGGGTGTAAACAGTGTTATTCTTACAGACTATATTACATAGGAGGAGGTGAAATAAATAATGAAATGGAATTCCCGCAACCGCATTGAGGCTGCTTTCGCACATAAGGAACCGGACAGGACCCCGATTTTTGAATATGTTCTTCTTGGGGCTCGAGCCGAGGATATATTGAGACACCCTTTTCTTACATATACCGGAGATATAGAGGGGTGGCTTACTCTGACAGAGGAAACAGGTTTTGAGAGAACCCTGAAATCTTATGCTCGTGACAGAATCGAGATTGCAACCTGTTTAGGTCACGACATGCTCTACATTTGCCCTAACCCTCTTCCTGGATCTCCATATGTATACGATCCCCTCTCCGGGTTGGAGGAGCACTTTGATATAGATAATCTTTCGGATCCGGTAGATCGGCTTTGTAAAAGGAATGCACTGATAGAAGCAGAACTTACCAAATCTCTTCCACAGGATAGCTACCTTGTTTACAGATATCTTCGGGAGGAAATGGAAAAACAGGAAATTGATCTACCTATATTTGCACCGGCTTACTTTCATGGTATCTGGAACGATGTAGATCTTATGCAGACTCTTCTTCTGGATCCTGCAACTGCACATACTCATTTTGCCCTTGCGACGCGCAGGGCTCTTTCCATTATAGATGATTATAACGAGTTAGGAATCGAGATGATCGGTATCGGTGGAGACTTTGCAGGGAACACTCTCCTGATCTCTCCGGAAGCATATAAAACCTTCATTGTTCCTGAAGTGCTTGTTCTTTCAGACCATATACGGGCATTTGGAGGCCTGTCGATAAATGCAACAGATGGTAATCTTTGGTCTGTGATAGACGACTTTCTTATCGGCTGCGGTGTAGACGGTTATATGGAGATTGACTACGGTGCCGGTATGGATCTTGGGAGACTGAAAAAACGATTCGGAAAGGAAATTACTTTTCTTGGAAATATGGATTGCGGTAATGTTCTTTCTTTTTCCTCTCCTGATGAAATTATCAGAATTACACATGAAATTCTCGATGCGGGAACAGGGGATGGAGGTCATATCTTTAGTGCCAGTAATGCAATTACCCCAAGTGTTCCCCTTGAGAACTACATGGCTATGGTAAATGCATATCGGGAACACTTTTCTCTTCCTGAAGTTCTTATTAAATAGGGAGGCTGATTTGAATACAATGAATTCACTGACCCTAACACGTTCATCTGTTCATGGACAACCTGTAGATAGGATACCTGTTTTCCCAATACTTCTTGCACCGGCCTGCAGGATTATGGGAGTAAACCAGCGCGACTTTTTTAGAAATTCAGATCTACTTGCAGACACTCTGATGCAGGCACGTGATATCTTCGATTTCGACGGTATATATGTATCCAGAGATAACTGGGTTTACCATGAGGCCCTTGGTGGAAAACTTGAATTTCCCGAAGATGACGAAACATTTTCAAAGGAAACTATTCTGTCACGAATGAAGGACTTTCGAAACCTAAGTGTTCCTGACCCCTGGAACTCTCCGGGAATGAAAACAGTCCTGGAAGCTGCAAAAAGGGTCGTAAAAGAAACCGATAACAAATATTATATTCAGGCGAATATTGATACAGGTCCATATAGTCTTGCATCAGTTCTAAGGGGGGCACAGCCCTTCATATTTGATCTTTACGATGAAAACCGTAAGGACGTTGAAGATTTCCTTAAGTTTTGTACTGATGTTGTAGTTGCATACGGTAAAGCTATGATAGGCACTGGAGTTCACGCTATTCAGATGGGAGATGCAACTGCCAGCTTGCTGGGGACAGATCTTTTTAAGGATTTTGCACTACCATATCTGAACGATGCCCTTGAGCGCCTTTCCTGTACTGGATGTGACCTTTGGGTTCATATTTGTGGTGATACCAGACATCTTCTTTCCTCCCTCAGAGAGCTACCCATGGATGGATTCGAGGTGGATGCACTGGTAGATATGAAAACAGCCAAGAAGCTGTTAGGCGATAAAATTGCACTAAAAGGAAATATTGATACAAGTTTTATGCTCCAGGCAGGTGAGAACGAGATTTATGATGCTTCAATTAAACTTCTGGAGAGTGGATCTTTTAAAACAGGGTTAATTCTTTCGCCGGGCTGCGGTGTTCCAAAGATGACTCCTGTGGGAAATCTGAATGCGATGGTTCGTGCTTCACATGATTATAAAATCCCAAAAAATATCAGTTGAAATGAGGTCATAATGAATGAAAAACGTATTATAGAGCTGAAAAAACATTTTTATCATGGTCTTGTAGAAAATACTATGCCATTTTGGATAAAAAACGGGATTGATCGGGAATATGGGGGGTACTATACAACAGTGGATAGACAGGGAGTACCCATTTCCAGTCATAAGAATATATGGATTCACGGCAGGTTTATCTGGCTTCTTTCAAGATTGTACTCAGTTGTGGAACCGCGAAAGGAATGGCTGGATCTCGCATCCCATGGTATTGATTTTATGCGGAAGTATGCATTTAATGATAATGGCAGAATGAACTTTACTGTTGACCGTGAAGGGGAACCTGTTAGAATTCGCCGTTATCTTTTTACTGAAGTGTTTGCTATTATGGGTTTTGCTGAATACTATCGAGCCTCAGGTGATCCTGAAGCTCTAAAAACTGCCTTAAATATACTTAAGCTAATCAATGATCTTAAAGACAACCCTGGTGTACTTGAACCAAAGTATAATCCCGACACCTTTCCTTCCCGGGGTCACTCCATGGCCATGATTCAAATAAACATGTTCCAGGTACTTAGGGAGGCTCATCCAGAAGGAGACTATACATCAATGATTGATCAGGCTATTGATGAGGTTCTGACCTTCTTTGTTAAGCCGGATGAAAAAGCGCTTCTCGAGGCTGTAGCAACCGACGGATCTATTATAAGGGATCTTCCTGAAGGTCGTTGTATAAATCCAGGCCATTCTATAGAAACTGCATGGTTTCTGATGGAGGAGGGTAAATATAGGGAAGACAGGACTCTTATAGAAAAGGCTTTAAAAATCCTTGACTGGTCACTTGAACGGGGGTGGGACCCTGAGTATGGAGGTCTATTTTCCTTTGTTGATCTCGATGGGTTCCAGCCTGTTCAGATTGAATGGGACATGAAGTACTGGTGGTCCCACAATGAATCAATCTACGCAACTCTTCTAGCTTACTCTCTTACTGGTGACTCCCGTTACGAGAAGTGGTTTGAAAAGATACACGCATGGTCGGAGGATCATTTTCCTGATCATAAATTTGGTGAGTGGTTTGGCTACCTTCACCGTGATGGATCTATAGCTATGGATATTAAAGCAAGTGGATGGAAAGGACCTTTTCATCTACCACGTCAACAACTTAACTGTTACAGACTTCTGGATGAAATGAGTAGAAATGTATCTACCATTAAACTTAATAACTGAAAAAATGATCACCAAAAGGTGATACTATACCATCCGTTCTATAATTAAATTTATCCATTAATATCTGGATTATTTATTAGCATAGTACAACTCCTGTCCTTTTTCACACATTCCCTCTTGTCCTAAGCAAAGGCCTCAATGCATCCCTAAACAGATGATAAACACTCCCCAGGGC
>JAJRQE010000041.1 GCA_024280415.1 Spirochaetota bacterium
AGATATTATCTTCATATCTGACAATAATCTGAGCCAGTTTACTGTCCCTGGAGATTATTGCAAGTCTATCAAGTTTATCCTGGTTCTTTATGTACTCACGTATCATTTCTTCATTTCTGCCTACTGTGTTGACATAATATCCCAGCAAAGCTGGTAGTTAAATTTTGAATTTATGATGAGAATAAGGCTGCGTATAGGTCAACGGAAAAGAGTTACACCCTAATCTTTTTCACTTGAATCCTCTTTCGTGCCATACAATCTCCTGAATTATTTAGATTTCAGGAGTATAGGATTATTGAGGATTTTATTTTACTTTTTTATTCTGGAGCACCTGCTAAAAGTGTCCTTTTATTTCCGGATTGGGTGTCCTTTTTCGGCCGGAATAACTGTCCTTTTATTTCCGGATTGGGTGTCCAGAATGAACCGGTGTATGCACCTGTTCGATGCTTCTTCGCCTCATGGGGATGCATAAGAAATACAAATTTAATACCTGTATCTATGGGTGTTATATTCTTACAATAACAGTTTTGTATTGGGCGAAAGCATTTTAGACAGCGCATCGACACATGAACTCCATTAGCAACTTGCGTTTATACTATTTCCCTAAACTACTAATAAAATCATCTGTATCAATAATTTTTGTCTTTGATGCTTCTCGCATACTATTTCCAAACTCTTCATCATCCAGGTACTCATCCATATATCTTTTTACAGCTATTCTAATAATCTCGGAATATGATGATAACCCAATATTACTGGAGATCAATTTTAAATTATCTATCCAATCCTCAGGAAGTCTTATTGAAATTGGTTTAGTGCTAACTTTTATCATTACCCACCTCCTCAATGTAAAAAAATACCCACTTTATGGGAATTTTCTATAAAAATCTTTTCTTTTATCCGTTTTTAAAAAATATATTCCATCATCAATCAGTTCAATACCAACTCTATAACCAACACCATGCTTTATTCTAATTCTATAATATTCCTCAGAATGACCTTGTATTTTTTTAATATCTACAACTTCCGGGAATTTCAGAATACTATATAATCCATTCATTTTCACTGCAAGTAATATTTTTTTAATTATTTGCTCATACTTTTTATCTTTGAGTTTTTTTAAGTCTCTATTAAACGCATTAACAATATATATTTCAGTCATCATCCTACTCTTTGGATAATTACAATATACTACATATTACTACACTTATCAATTAAAATATTTTAAAATTTTATGCGTTATAAGTTATTTTCTACTATTCATTTGGGCGTAAATTAATTGCGTTGAGAAATAAATCCATAAACAACAACGAATTACCCTGATGACAGGGTATTAATAAAATCCTCCAACTGGTAAACTTTGAGTAACAAAAACAATGTTTAACCAGAGGAGGAAATATGTTAAACAATTAAAACTTCTTCTAATCATTGTCGATTCCTGTTTGCAAATTTTAACATTTTTATCAGAAACCATAGAACACCTATTTGAGCTGCAAAACCGCTTGCTTGTCTCTGGCTGATTTCAAAGATAATTAGTAACTATTCAGCTCAATCCTGGTGACTGATAGAGCCATTCACATCTGCCGTTATGAAATCAGGATATTTTCCAAGAAAGAGCAACGTCAAAGCTTCATTAGCGGAGACTCCCTGTTTTTTACAGGTAGAAATATAGCTTCTGATTCTACAGAAAAATTTGGCACCTTCAGAAGATCGAAAGCATCCGGCGATCTTCTGGTGAACCTTTGTCATTCTCAGGTCTCTCTCCCCCTGATTATTTGTGAAAGGTACAAGCTCATTATCCATGAAGCGAAGTGTATCTTCTTCGAAGTTTTTTAACCTCTCCAAAAGGTTTCTTGCCTTTGACCGTTTTAGCCGTCCCCTTTTCTTTATTCCTTCGGGTCTGATAGGAGCAGAACACTCCATCTCTCCTTCTTTGATGATTTTGCGATAGAGTTTCCAGAATTTTTTAGATTCCTCTGACGATAGATCCCCTCCGGCCTGGTCAGTGGCTGTATTGATCTTTAACAGAAGATGCTGCATCTTTTTTGCCCATTCCTGGTTGTCTTGCTCAAAGGCTCTTTCAAGTTCTCTTATGTGATGAGCATTGCACAAGGAGTGGATACAGGAATATGTATAGTAAGGTTTCCAATGATCGTGGCAAAGGGTTCCTTTGAATAGTGGGATAACTCCACCAGATTCCATAGCAGCAGTTCCTCTCAAATTATGGGAATAGTGATACGTCAGGCTGCTATTCGAAATACAATGGATCCAATGACGTTTACCATCTATATTGATACCAGTTTCATCTGCATGATTTACCTCTGATTCAATTAATTTTTTAATGAGCCACGCCTCGAATCCTTCCAATCTCTCGTATGCTGATTTGTTGAAATTGTAGATCGATCCAACGCTTAACGGAATATCCATTTGGCTTTCGAAATGATCCTCTCATACGGAATCAGTTGATACTGTGACATGTAGACCGCATTCACTTTAGTGTTTGTTCCATATTGTGCAGGACGGGTAATTCCTTTTGGAAATGGTGCAACAAACCTGGTTCCGTCCTGATCCTGGAGTATTTGTACTCGATATTCGGTAACGTTCCGGGAAACTATGACATCAAAGACCTGTCGTGCTTCATATCCCATATCTTTATACTGACCCTTAGGCAATGTCCGGCGGTCTATTTTTATCTCCTCCACCTCATCGGGATCGTCTATGCGGAAGAGCGTTTTTCCTGTGTGACCTTTTTGACCACCGGGTTTTTTCTTTTTCTCACGATTCGGATCACTTGAGGGTGGCTTGCTGCTATTTCTGCTATTAAGAGAATTTCTATCTGCAAAAACCTTCACAAGCATGATTAATAATTTGAAAATACTCCTGAGTGCGGGCGAGATTTCTGTCTCTTTCTCAAGAAGTCTGGTTGCCTCTTCGATTGTTGCGCTCACATCAATTTGTTGGGTCTTCACGGTTGCAGCCCACCTGATGTGAGTTTGTGATATTGGGATCTTAGAGGGTAGAGCCAAACAGATTTGATCGGTACTTTCGGTTTGCCGGTTCTATTGTTACGAGTGTATCCGGTTGTTTCTCCAGCCTTCACCCAATTCGCAGCTTTATAACATGTTCCACGGAATCGATTATTCTCGACATAAGTTTCCAGAAGAGCAATAGGATGCCCATATTTGTCCTTCCAATCCAGCGAAACACGTCGACTGATTTTCCCTAACAGATGGCTTGCTAAATGCGGTACCTTTACTTCAGGTAATATCAGGAATCTCATATTATTGGCAATACGGGAAAGTCCTTTCCTGCGATCCGCATCATCCCATCCAATATATCGGTCTCTACTCGCAACTCTCCATGCAGGTGCACCAAACAGTAAACACCCGAGTATGCGATTATTGGAATCATATACAAGATATCTAAGATTTTCTCCAACAGGACCACTGTACCCTTGAATAGTGAAAGTGAGATAAAAGGGATCTGAAAAGTTGAGCTTGCGGCTGTGTCTCTACCTGTCTAATCTTTATTGGCTGAAGTTCTGATAACTTCTCCTCAATCGGTTGATATTTCGGTTTCTCCTGTTTGGACTGATACCGATATCCGTTGTTTGCAGAACGAACCGGGGCAGGAAGATCAATAAGGTTCTCTTTGTCCAGCTTTCGGAGCATTGCCCTGGCGGCTATATCTTTTTGTTTCCCTGCATCATTCTTCCAGTTCCATAAATGACATAGTTCCTTTGAAATACGTGTACGATGCCAATTGGGATTAGATACTATGATCGACTGAATTGTTTTAATATCGTTATCTGTTACTATCCGACCCTGAACTTTTCGACTCACTTCCATGAACTAATTTTAGCATCTTATCACTTTTTTAGAATTGAGCTGAATAGTTACCAATTTTTTATAATCTTTGATGAAAAAAGAGAAATTATTTGGAAAAACTCTGCAATTATTATAGAATAACATGCAGAATAACCTAAAAATAAAGTCTGTTATGATTTCTTCGCGTTAATGATTGCAGGGGTGCCGC
>JAJRQE010000042.1 GCA_024280415.1 Spirochaetota bacterium
AATTGTCTATAACGGATTCTGGTTCAGCCCGGAAATGGATTTCCTGATGTCTGCAATAAATACCAGCCAGAAAATTATTGATGGTACGGTTTATTTAAAACTCTACAAAGGTACTGTTATGGCAATCGGAAGGGAAAGCAGTAGTTCTCTCTACAACCAGGATCTTTCCAGTATGGATATTGAAGGAGGATTTAACCAGGAAGACTCCAGAGGTTTTATTAAAATTAATGCTGTAAGATTAATGGCTCACCATGCAATAATGAACAAGAAGTAAGATTCTCACAAAATAATAATAGAATTTTGGCAGTGGCGGGGTATTTCCCGCCTAAACCAATGTTATTCGATTATATTTTTACTAAAGTCCCGGTTATCTATTTACCGAAAATTTACTATGGACATAGAAAGGACAAATAGCCGGATCTATAACAATTTAGAAGGAATATCTCAAATTCCCACCTTGATACTGGATGAAATAAGAAACCTCTTCTACTCCTATTTTGATCATCCCTGGCTGATAAATATTTTTGATGAACTACCCGAAAATCCAGGAAGTTTTGGAACAATAAGATCCTTTCTTGCACTCAGATCAATACATCCGGACGAAAACAGCTTAATTCTAAACGGAATTCTAAGTTTAAAAAAAATGGTAAGAATAATTAATATCTGGTTAATTCCAGAGAGTACCGTAATATTGGGCATATCCCCTCTTGCTACAGAAAAAAAATTCTCCAATATACAAATACGAAAGTGTATTGCCTATACCCTGCCAGTAAATACCCGAAACCTGGCAGCCCTGGTGGAGGATCTGGAAAAAGAGATAATCCGAATAAGCCTGCTTGAAAGCTAATCAAGCATCCCCGTAAAAAACTGAAGAAAAACAAATAATCCAACTATTCCAAGAATTATATAAATAAAAATCAACTTATCTCCTCCTTAAATCGTGAACAATCTATTTTGCTCGAAAAAATAAAACTCAGTATAATAATAATACTGGCTGCAATAAAAACAGGGGAAAATCCAATGGCAGTTATCAATCCCCCGGCTAAAATTGGAAAAATTATTGTAGAAATGCTCCCGGCACCGCTTATTCCGGTGTAGACAGCTCTGTTTTCATTTGTAGAAATCTCAAGAAGTATACCAGGTACGGCAATCTCTCTGGATGCCAGAACAAGTCCGGAAAGAGGAAAAAGTATTAAAAATAAATTCTGGTTGTTCTGTAAAAGGAGAGCAAGAACCGGAAGTAAAGCTCCGGAAATTATATGAATTGCAAGAATCCCTTTATACCGCTGTCCTTTGGCAAGAAATTTAAACAAAATATTTGCAAATATCATCCCGCCAACCTGGAGCAGCAGATAATTCCCGATTGAATGACCTGTAAGACCAAACTTCTCTCTGGCCAAGGCAATTAAAAAGGGAATTACTGCAATACCCAGACTGCTGGTATTTACTGTATATAAATAGTTTCTGAGATTTTTGTCCTGTCTTAAAGATGATCCAAATAACTTGAATCGTTCTTTCCTGTTTAGAGAACCACTTATTACTGCTGCTTTTTCCTTTACAGCCCAGAACCCGGCCGTACCGGCAAGAAGAAGTCCTCCGGCAAGAATAAACAGAATGCTGTAGTTGACAGGATAGACATAAATACTTAAAATTTTCCTTGCCAGAAGAGCCGAGGCCAGCACCGCAGTACTTGCCAGAGTCTGTTTTACAATAAAAAAACTTTTCCGGGAGTTAATACTTATAGACTTACCCAGAACATCGTTGTACGAGATGCCTGCAAATGAACCGGAAAATGAGAATACAGTCATTAGAACAAGAATAAATCCAATTACATATTCCCCCTCCAGTCCTCCGGCAATGGAGAGTAAATAACCCAGAATAAGTAAAGCACCTACCCTAAGGTTAATTCCAATCAAAAGATATTTTTTAGTCCTCTCTTTATGAGTCAGAAAAGAAGCAAAAAATATCTGCATAAACCCTGTACCACCAACCATTATGGCTGTAAGTATACCCAGATGAAACGATGTGCCCCCTGCCTTTATAAGCATTGTGGGAATAACTGTATTTATATCTACGAAGTTCTTCGTAAGGGCAAGGAAAACTGCATGCCATACAAAAGCTCTAAAATTCCTTTTATAATAATCTGTCTGTTCCATACTAAGGGGGACTCTACAATTAATCTAAATTTTTTTCAATATCATAAAAATACTATATAGCGTGATTACCTCTTTTTTACCACTGCATAGTGACCTCATAAATTTCCAGTCCTATCCTAAAAAGGACACTCCTTTTGGAAACCCATCCAAGCCTAAAAACTCCGACACAGATGCTGCAACATCAGAAAACTGTTCTCTTATTCCAAAACTCTTACCCTTTACACCCTTTCTGTAAACCAGAAGAGGTATGTGCTCTCTGGTATGATCAGTTCCCCTAAAAGTGGGATCACATCCATGATCAGCTGTAATTATAAGAAGTTCATTCTCATCAATAATTTCAAGAAGCCTTCC
>JAJRQE010000043.1 GCA_024280415.1 Spirochaetota bacterium
AAAGATTTCATTTTTTTTAGTTGTACTTCTAATTATCCCTTTTTTTGCATTTGCAGGAGGCGATAAGGAAGAAACATCAGATGGTCCCAAAGAGATAACTCTTAGAATATGGACTAAAGCAGGAGCGACAGAAGAGTGGAGAGGCAAGGCTGCCATTGAAGCTGCAAAAGAACTGAACAAAGAGCTTGCGAGTGAAGGGATTGTATTAACAGTTGAAGCAGTTCAGGAAACTGCAGGCTGGGGTGATTTTAACAAAAAATTTACCATGGCCAGTGAAGCAGGTAAAGGTCCGGATATTCTTCTGACAGGTCATGAAAATATTGCCGTATACGGTACTACGGGATACATTGTTCCTATTGCGGATTCTGTTGAAGAGGTAAAGGCCATGGCTCCTGAGTTTGATGATGTTATTGAAGGTCTTTGGGATATGACTTCATGGAGAGGTCAAATATGGGGTATTCCTCAGGATACAGAAGCACGACCAATGTTTTTTAGTAAAACTAAACTAAAAGATCTTGGCTGGAGTGATGCCAAAATTGCAGCATTACCAGATGAAATTGCCAAAGGTAATTTTACCCTGGACGATATGATAGCAACTGGTAAGGAGGCTATCGCAAAGGGTGTTGTAAAGCCAGGTTATGGTTTTTGGTCAAGACCAAAGTCAGGTGGAGATTTTATCCAGTACTATATGGCTTATGGCGGACAGATCTATGATGCAGAAAAGGATAAGCTCGTAGTAGTAAAAGATGCTCTTTTAGAATGGTATAAGTTTCAGCGGCGTATTGTCACAGAAGGAGTTACTCCTGAGAATTTCCTTGGAACTGATTGGGGAATATGGCATAATACTGTTTCCCACAACAATGCTCTGTTTTTTGCCGGAGGTGTATGGCACTTTGCAGAATGGGCTACTCAGCATGTTCAGGATATTGGTGGATATGACTATCTTTTCAAAAATTTTGGATACGCTCTTCAACCCTCCGGTATAAGAGGAGTAGCTGCACAACAGCTGTCTCATCCCCTTATTTATGTTGTTGTATCTGAGAAAGCAAGTGGAAATACAAACCAGGATCTGGTAGTTAGGTTGCTGGAAAAAATGACAACAAAAGAACTTAATACTAAACATGCAGTTGAAAGCGGACATCTGGGTATTCTTAAATCCCAGGCCGATTATCCTCCATATAAAGAGGATAGATTATTGTCTGAAACATTGTATATGCTTGATTATGCTTTCTATCAGCCTAACAGTCCATATTACCCCAGCTACTGGAGTGCATTATGGACAAATATGGAAGCTGTTCAGAATGGTGCTTTAACTCCTGAAGAGGGAGTAGCAGCGGCTATATCAGTACTGGAAGCTGAGATTGGGGATGCTGTTATAATTAAATAGACTTGAGTTGAACATGTAGGGAAACCGGGTATTCCGGTTTCCTCTATTTTATTGGGAGGTACAAATGGGATTAAGAGCTGTAAAGGAATTGAGGACTGAAGGTTCTTTTGAGTTTACTCCAGGAGGAAAAACTCTTGGAAATAAATATGACTGGCTTATTTTTATGGCTCCTGCAATGATTCTTGTAGCTGTTTTTTTTATTGCACCGGTAATTATTGTATTTATTATTTCATTTACAAATATGAGCAGTCTTACAGGTTTTTCAAACTGGGCCTGGATTGGTTTTGATAACTGGATTAAGATCTTTACCCATCCGCAATCAGGTCAGCATGTGGGAGTAACTATTATATATGTATTTTTTACACTGGTTTTTTTCAATGTTGGACTTGCTCTTGTTCTTTCTATTTTAACGACTCATATACCTAAAGCAGCTGGATTTGCTTTTCGTGCTTTATGGCTTATTCCTCGAATTACCCCTGTAGTTGTCTATATAATGATGTGGCGTTATCTGATGGCTGATTCCCCTTATGGTATATTTAATGAATTATTTTTCAAACCTCTGGGATTTGAAACATCAGAGTTGGTAGCTGCACATCCATATATAGCAATTATTCTGGTTAACGGTTTCATTGGTGCTTCATTTGGGATGATTATATTTACTTCGGCAATTGAATCAATATCAAAAGATATGATGAATGCATCTCTTGTTGACGGTGCAAATTTAATAAAGAGAATAAGATACATTATCATTCCTCAAATAAAATGGCCATTAATGTTTGTAACAACTTTTCAGACTCTTTCTTTAATTACATCTTTTGAGCAGATAATGGTTCTTACAGATGGAGCATATGGAACAGAGGTCTGGTCCTTATGGGCTTATCATAAGGGACTTAACAATTACTTTGGACAATTTCAGTGGGGCTTCGCTATGGCTCTGGCAGGTATACTTGTAATTATAAGTATTGTTTTTTGTATTGCATATCTGAAATTTTTTAGGTTTAACGATATGATTCAGGAGCCAAAAATTGAAACACTCTAAAAGGAGACCTGTTGTGGTAGTCTCAAAAATTCGAACCTTTCCGTGGGGAAAAGTTGTGCCCTTAATTATTTTGCTGTTTTTTTCGATTCCGCTGATTTTGGGAATTTACTGGATAATAATTTCTACTTTCTCTGTAAGTACAAGAGGACTTATTCCTGTTGATTCTGCAGGAAATCCTGGTGGATTGACCCTGGCAAACTGGAGTTTTCTCAAAGATCCTGAAGTATGGAAATTAACCTGGAATACATTTGTTCTTGCGACAACACTGACCCTTGGAGTACTGCTTGTTTCTTCTATGGCAGGTTATGCTCTTTCAAGAATTAATTTCAAGGGAAGGAGAACCTTTCTTGGGTCTACAATGATACTGCAGGCATTTCCAGCGACAACACTTCTTATAGCAACATATTTTGTTTTAAGATTTATCTCAGGAATCCCTCTGCTAAGTGTTTTTGGCTACGATACACTGGGGGGTGTTATCCTTGTAAGTATTGCCACACAGCTTCCACTTGGGATCTGGCTTATGAAAGGTTTCTTTGATGCCATACCCTGGGATCTGGAGAGGGCTGCTCTTATAGACGGCTGCAGCAGGTGGAGAACCTTCAGACAGATACTTCTACCTCAAATTCGGCCTGGTATTGCAGCTCTGTCGGTTTTTTCATTTATTATTGGATGGAGCTCGTTTCTTATACCATATTCATTTATGACTAATCAGGATACAGCTGTTATTTCAACTTATATTAATCGTCTTATGCAGGAAACTGCACCTGTTAACTATAGTACTGTCGCAGCCGTTGGTCTGTTTCAGTTACTGCCTGTAATATTCTTTTTCATTTTCACTCAAAAATACCTGCTGGCTATATTTGCAGGGGGTATGAAGGGGGGATCATGAGAGCTCTACTACTAAACTATTTGATAATAAACCCTGGGAGGAACAGCTATGCGCGTTAATTTAGAACAGATTACAAAGTCCTTTAAAAAGGTGGAAGTACTACAGGAAATAAATCTAGATATCAAAGATGGAGAATTTGTTGCTTTTTTAGGGCCATCAGGATGTGGAAAAACTACTACACTCCTAATAGTTGCCGGTATATATAAGGCAACAAGTGGTCTGATAAAATTTGATGATACGGTGGTGAATAAACTTGTCCCGAAAGATAGAAATATAGGTATGGTATTTCAGAGTTATGCCCTTTATTCACATATGAATGTTTATCAAAATCTAACATTTGCATTGATGCTTCAAAAAAAGTCTAAAACAGAGATGGATAAAGCTGCAAAAATAACATCAGAGATGATGGGGATAGG
>JAJRQE010000044.1 GCA_024280415.1 Spirochaetota bacterium
CAACCACCAAAGGTGGTGGCTTTAGCTCTAATAAAAGCAGAAAAAGGGATTCGCAGTAATATGGAAGGATCAGTACAGTTCCAAAATGGTGACCGATGCATTATCTTCGATATGGATGGAGTTCTTGTTAACAGTGAGCCTCTCCATTTTGAGTTTGAGGAAAAATTTTTTGAATCCCTGGGAATTACTGTTTCCAGAGAAGAACATGAAACCTTTGTAGGTACAACTAACAGGACAATGTGGGGACGTCTGAGCAGATCCCATATCTTACCAATGACAATACCTGAGCTATTGATTAAAGGAGAAAGAAAATTTCTTACTTTTCTGAAAAACCGTAAATCTATGACACCGATACCCGGTGTGGAAGAGCTTCTAAACAGATTAACCAAAGCCGGATTTGTTATTGCTCTGGCTTCTTCCTCTCCATCTTCAATAATAAATTTTATTTTAAGTAAATGCAGAATAGAAAACTATTTCAAAATAATAATGAGTGGTGATGATGTTGAAAAAGGAAAACCAGATCCTGAAATTTTCCTTAAAACAGCAGAAAAAAATAAAACCAGACCGGAAAACTGCATAGTAATTGAAGATTCAGAGAATGGTATAACAGCTGCAAACAGAGCCGGAATGAAATCTATTGGTTACAGAAATCCAGGATCCGGGAATCAGAATCTATCCGGAGCAGATTTGATTATAGAATCATTCAGCTCTTTGACAATATCCGATATTACCAATCTTATTTCCTGAAGAATTTCCCTATTTGTACAATTCCATATAGTCAAGTATAATCCCTACTGCGGCTGGTCTTATATCAGCCTTAAGGCTTTTATCATCTATCGCATCGTAGAAAAGCTGAAACATACTCTCCCAGTTTTGATTCTCCATAATATTCTGAACCAAAACAAGGGCATAAATAAGGGAAGCTGTAAGACTTTTATCCAATTTTTCCCTCACACCCTCCAGTATTATCAGGCTCTCTTTGACATTAAAATAATTATCCATAGCTTTTAAATATCCCAGACTGAACAATTCACTGTCAGAAAGAGCTACAGTATCCAGACTGCCAAGAGTCTTGCCATATTTTATTCCCAGATAGTATTTGTAGAGTTCAGAATTATTTTTACCATTAATATCCCAGGATAGTGCATTTATAAGTGCTGCTTTCAGATCAATGGAAACAGACTCTGATGATAGATACTCTGCCATTTCAAGATTAATGACTCCTTTGACCTTTGCAGTTCTGATTATTCTCAAATCCATGTAGGCTGTGTAGAAAGGTGTGGAGGTAAGAGGAGAATCTGCAACTGCTGAAAACACTGTAGCAACAATAAATATAGTACCCAGAACTAAGCGCTTCAAGAGATTTCCTCCAATACGACTCTTCCATTTAAACAGGAACTACCCTCTCCTGTATTTTATTACCTGTACATCTTCCATAGTAACAATCCCTTCTGTTAGATTTTCATCCAGAAAGGGAATAATTTTCCTGATATTCTCTTCAGAATCAATTATCTCAACAATCACAGGGAGGTCATCTGAAAGAGATAAAACCCTGGAGCTGTGCATTCTGCTGTCTGCCCCAAACCCAAGAATACCATGAAGTACAGTAGCTCCTGCAAGATTCAGTTCCCTGGCCTTTTTGACTATCTCTTCGTAAAGAGGGTGTCCCTTACTATGGTCACTTTCCCCAAAGTAAATCCTTACAAGAACATTTTTCTCCAGCCTTTTCATTCATACCTCCGATTCCAGGAGTTTTACTCTATATATTATATCACAGAAATCTTTTCAGGGTCCCAAATGATTTATAAACCTGAACAGAAATATTCCTCCAACTACTGCTACTATGGAGAGAACATTATTAAGTACAATATTAATAACTGCAACTTTGTACTCCCCTCCAAGCAAAAGATTGACAGATTCAAGTGAATAGGTTGAAAATGTTGTGAAGGCTCCTAAAAATCCAACTGTTATCATCGATTTATAGTGTACAGGAATAACAACATCATTGAATAAGGAAAAAAGAAATCCGATTAGAAAGGCACCAATAATATTTACCGTCAAAGTGCCATAGGGAAAGATAACTGCAGAAAGCAAATTAACACCCTTTGAAACAAGGTATCTGGAAACTGCACCAGCACTTCCACCTATGGCTATAAAAATTAATTGTTTCATTTAGAAATCAATTAGTTCCACTTCAAATATCAGAAAACTATCCGGAGGAATTACACCAGGGTATCCCTTTTTACCATACCCAAGTTCCGGTGGAATTATAAGAGTCCGCTTCTCCCCTTTTTTCATGGCTTGCAGAGCTTCATTCCACCCTTCAATTACCTGACCAACAGCAAACTCCGCAGGTTCTCCCCTTTTTATTGAACTGTCAAACTCCTGACCATTAAGAAGGGTTCCTGCATAGTGTACTGTTACCTTAGTTCCCATACCTGGAGTTGAATCTCCACTACCTTCATTAAGAACCACATAACGCAGGCCGCTCTTGGTTTCGACAGCATCAGGATACCTGTTTTTTATCTCTGTAATAACACCGGCAGTTTCTTTTTTTGCTTTTGCTGCTTCTTCTGTACCTGAATTTTCAACCAGCTCCTCAAATCCTGCCTTAGTCACTACAAAGGCTTCTGCTTCTGCACCCTTACGATGTATCGTTATACTCTCAATTCTATCACCCTGTTTAATAGAATTAACTACATCCATATTACCAACAATTTTTCCAAAAACTGTATGTTTATCATTCAGCCAGGGGGTTTCCACATGGGTAATAAAAAACTGGCTGCCATTGGTGGCAGGACCGCTGTTTGCCATGGAGAGTACACCAGGAGCATCATGACGCAGGGAAGAATCAAACTCATCGGGAAAACTATAACCCGGACCACCTGTTCCTGTACCAAGAGGGCATCCACCCTGAATCATAAAGTTATCCAGAACTCTATGAAAGTTGAGACCATTATAGAAGGGTTCATCTTCATCCTCTCTGTTAAGGGAACCTTCGGCAAGTCCTACAAAATTTGATACCGTCACAGGAGTTCTTTCATATTCAAGTTTAAGAAGAATTTCACCCTTTATAGTATTTATCTCTGCATATAATCCATCTGAAAGCTCAGATATATCCATATTTCCTCCAAAATCAATTTTCAAAAAAAAATAACACTTCTTCCATAAAAAAACAAGCCAAAATTTGCCAGGCAATCCTATGACAGTCAGAGTTATTTATGAGATTCCTGTAAAATAATAATTTTTACATCAGAGGGAATCTGATTTTTGAAAATAGTATTATCCATCATTATTATAGAGATATTGGAGATAATTATCAGGAATCCTCTTTTACCAGGAGATCATATATTCTTTCAAGGTCATCGAGAGAATAGTAATCTATTTCAATTTTTCCCTTCTTAAGACCGCCTCTGACAGTAACTTTAGTTCCCAGAACATCCAGAAATTTCTGTTCGATTCTTCTTATCTCAGGATCCGGAGTACTAACAGATTTCTGTGGAGTAGAAGATACTTTTCTTTCACCGCTGTTAAGATTACCGGCCTGCTCTTCGGAGGCTCTGACCGAAAGCCCCTCTGAAGTAATTCGGGAAAAAAGAATTCTCATATCTGCGGGGTTGAGTACGGAAAGAATAGCCCGGGCATGACCTGCAGAAAGATCTCCCTTCTTCAATGCCTCCTGCATATCTTCAGGTAGTTTTAATAATCTCAAACTATTGGAAATTGTCGATCTGTTTTTGCCGACTTTACGTGCAACTTCTTCCTGACTTAAATCCAATACATTCATTAGAGAAAGATATGCACCAGCTTCTTCGATGGAATTAAGATCTTCCCGCTGAATATTCTCAATGAGTGATATCTCCATTTTTTGTTCGTTTGTATACTTTCTGATAATTGCCGGTATGGTATCCAAACCTGCAATTCGGGTCGCTCTGAAGCGTCTCTCCCCTGCTATTATAATATATCGGTCACCACTTTCCTCAAGGATAACTGGTTGAATAACTCCCTGCTCTCTTATTGAAGCAGCAAGCTCATTTAATTTTTCCTCATCGAAGGTTTTTCGGGGCTGGTCAGGATTTGGAATAACCAGTTTTATCTCTACCTCTGTAACACCTCCGGCAGGGGGAAGATCTGTTTCCGCCTCATACTGCTGGATTAATGACTCCAGACCCTTACCAAGTGCTCTCTTACTCACGATCCAGAACCTCTCTTGCAAGTTTTTTGTAACTTTTTGCTCCAAGGCAGGTAATATCATACTGACTTATTGGAACTGAATGGGAAGGTGCTTCAGACAGTCGTACATTCCTTGGAATTACAGTTTTAAAAACTTTGTCCTTAAAATAACCTGTTACTTCCTGGACAACTTCATTTGCCAGTCTTGTTCTCGAATCATACATGGTAAAAATAATTCCACCAACCTTTAACCCTGGATTAGAACCTCTCTGAATATGCTGAACTGTTTTAAGAAGCAGACTCAGACCTTCAAGTGCAAAATATTCACACTGCATGGGAATATATACCTGTTCTGCCGCCGTCAGACCATTTAGAGTCAGCAGACCCAGAGATGGTGGACAATCAATCAGCATATAATCCCAGTTCTCCTTTTCTGCAAGTAAAGCATTTTTAAGATAAAACTCCCTTCTTTCCTTATCAATTAACTCAACATTAGCCGCTGCCAGATTTACATTAGCCGAAACAATATTCAGATTTCTGACAGTCGTTTCCTGAATTACATCCTTAAGTTTTAGATCTCCTGTAATTACTTCATAAATACCAGGTTTCTCTTTATCGGAGCCTACACTGCTTGACATATTTCCCTGGGGATCAAAATCTATAAGCAGGACTCTTTTACCCTCTTCAGCTATAAAAGCTCCTATATTAACAGCAGTAGTTGTTTTCCCAACACCACCTTTCTGATTAGCAAATACTATTATCTTCCCACTCATAAGTGGGAGTATATATTAGTTACTGTCTTTTCGGTAACCCCAAAACCTTAAAAGCCTCCATATCTTTTGCTCTTGACCATACCCGACTATTTTAGTATTTTCCCCTTAGGAGATTCTTATGATAGAAAAAATTAAACAGGCTCTTGATGATATCAGACCTTCTCTTCAGGCCGACGGTGGAGATATTGAATTTGTAAATTTTGATGATAATGATGGTGTTGTTGAAGTAAGACTCACAGGAGCATGCTTTGGATGTCCGATGTCACAAATAACTCTTAAACAGGGTGTGGAAAAATACCTGAAAGATACAATACCGGAAGTCAAATCGGTAGAAGCAGTTTAACAGTGTATTTTCTTCAAAGGCTCTCACAGTATGAGGGTCTTTTTTTATAACAATTGGCGTTGGTGTAATTTCGGAAATATTCCATTTTTTTAATTACTTCTTGTAATAATATTTTTCTGTAGTAGAATTACTAACAGTAATGCATGACTTCATGTAAAGGGGTAATATTAGATCTTTATTATTTAGAGGCTCTTGAATATCAGCATTTTGCAAGATGCCTTTTATGAGGTTAAAAATATAATTCTTTATATTATAAATAATTATATTTTCTAAATGGTCTGCTAATTCCAAAAAATAATGATTTTTGAAATTAGCTCATTATTATAGTAGTATTTGCCGTTAATCTATAGAGAAACCTGTAATACAGTTTTTCAGATTAAGGCAGTATGGCACTAATAGAAGAAAGGTAAATGCAGAATAAAACAATGAGTTCAGAAAAATATAAAGAAATACTTTATACAATACCTAAAACAGAGATACACCTGCACCTCGAAGGGATGGCAAGTGTAGATACTATCTGGTCATTGATTAACAAACATAACCTGAAGATACCTGGAATAAAAAACAGGGACGATATTATAAAACGATTCCAGGTAAGTAACCTTAACGATTTTATCGATCTTTTTCTTAATGTTATACAAAACTGTTACAGAGAAGAGAAAGATCTGGTCTTGCAGATGGATGATGCAAGATCCTACCTAAAGCGAAACAATATTATTTACGCAGAAATATTTTTTGCTCCCTCTAAATTTCTTATGAATGGTTTTTCTTTTGAAACAATGATGAAGTACCTTGATGATGGTGCAAATCGTATAAAAAAAGAAGATGGAATTGAAATTAGGTTTCTCATTGACGTTTCCAGAAGTTTCGGGCCTGAAAATGCATTAAATAATTTAAATTTAATTATAAAACACAAAAAAAACTCAATAATCGGTATAGGTCTGGGCGGAGCCGAAAGTAAGGGACCTGCACAGGATTACAAGGAAGTTTTCAGGATAGCTAAAGATGCAGGATTAAGGGTAGTTGCCCATGCCGGGGAAGATGTGGGACCTGAATCAATCTGGGCAAGCATCAATGATCTGGGTGTATCCAGAATCGGTCATGGTATAAGTGCTATACAGGATAAAAAGTTGATGAATTATCTGAGAGAGACCCAACTGCCTCTGGAAATTTGTCCAATGAGTAATATATTTACTAAAAAGTATGTATCCTCCTATAAGGATCATCCAATTAGAGAATTTTATGACCACGGCATCTATGTGACAGTTAACACCGATGACCCAACAATATTCGGCATGGAATTAATTGATGAATATTTTAATCTCCTGGATAATGATATTTTCACACTTACCGAAGTTTTTGACCTTATTAAGAATAATCTCTATGCTACCTTTCTAACTGCACCGGAAAAAGATAAACTCTGGGAAAAGATGGAAAAGGTTATAAACAAATATAAATAGTGTTTCACGTGAAACAATTTTATACACATAATACGCACAGAATTATATAACCCTCAACAAATATATCATCCCGATACCATTGGAGACACCATAGAGACGCAAGCCATAGCCATAGAGACGCAAGATTTTGCGTCTCTATGGCTATGGCTATGGTGTCTCTACATCTTCTTTATCGTTTATAACCCTTGCTACACTTACAACAATATTTGGCTTGTTGAGGTTTACAACAACAATTCCCTGGGTATTTTTACCCTGAATTGATATCCGGGCAACGTTAAGTTTTATTGTATTCCCCTTGGAGGTTATACAAACCAGATCATCATTTTCATTTACCGACTGAACGCCTATGATCTCACCTGTCCTCTCGTCAGTTTTATATACATTCTGACCTCCGGTACCACGACCATGGGGAGAAAATTTATTGTATTCTACCCTTTTCCCATATCCGTTTTCGGTAATTACCAGAATCTTGTTATCTTCAATAATTCTCAGAATACCCGCCAGTTCATCATTATTCTTAAGCTTTATACCTCTTACACCTCTGGTCGCTCTGCCCATTGATCTCACAAGAGACTCATGAAAACGTAAAGCACTTCCAAATCTGGTAATAATAAAGACCTCTTCGTCACCGGAAGTAAGAACAGATGCAACAAGCCTGTCACCTTCGTCCAGTTTGATAGCAATTATACCCTTTGTCCTTGCATTCCTGAAGTCATGGGTTTTTACCCTCTTAACCACACCACGGCTGGTAGCCATGAAGATATACTGGTCTTCTGTAAATCCACCCAGGGAAACAACGGAACTAACTTCTTCATCTGCAGAAATATCCAGTAGAGCCTTAATCTGAGTTCCTCTGGCAGCTCTGGAAGCCTCTGGTATCTCATGAACCTTAATCCAGTATGCTTTGCCGGCACTGGTTACAAACAGAATATAATCGTGTGTGGATGCAATAAAAACATGCTCAAGAAAATCCTCATTCTTCAGCTTTGCAGAGGATGCACCCTTGCCCCCCCTTCCCTGATTTTTATAGGCAGATACAGCAATTCTCTTGATAAACCCTTTGTTGGAAATAAGAACAGCCATATCTTCCTTCTCAATAAGATCTTCAATATTTAACTGTTCTACCTCATCCGGAATAATCTCGGTTCTTCGGTCATCACCATACTTTACCTTTAGTTCCAGTATCTCACCCTTGATAACAGCAAGTATCTTCTTTTTATCAGATAACAGATCTTCCAGATATTCAATAAGAGCAATAATCTCTTTTAGTTCTTCCAGAATCTTCTGAGTTTCCAGACTGGTCAGCTTTTGCAGACGCATATCCAGAATAGCCTGAGTCTGCTTCTCGGAAAAACCAAAACGCTTCATCAAATTTTCTCTGGCAGTAACTACATCCTTCGATTCCTTGATAATTTTTATAACTTCATCAATGTTATCAAGCGCAATTTTAATACCTTCGAGAATATGGGCTCTTTCCTTTGCCCTGGCAAGATCAAATTTTGTTCTTCTTGTTACAACATCGATCCGGTGAAGGACAAAATAGTGGATCATCTGTTTTAAATTAAGGAGCTCGGGCTTTCCGTTTACAAGAGCCAGATTATTTACATTAAAATTCTGCTGCATGGAAGTATGGGAAAAAAGTCTGTTAAGAATTACTCTTGCAATGGCTCCTCTTTTCAGTTCAATTACTATCCGCATACCATTTCTGTCAGATTCATCTCTAAGATCAGAAATTCCATCAACTTTTTTATTCTTTACAAGGTCAGCCATTCGAATAATAAGATTGGCTGTGTTCACCTGATAGGGAAGTTCTGTAACAATTATTACATCTCTTCCCGTTTTTGTAGTTTCAAGTTTTACCCTTGCCCTTACTGCAATTTTACCCCGACCTGTCTCAAAAGCATCCCTAATACCCTTTCTGCCGTATATAATACCTGCAGTCGGAAAATCAGGTCCCTTAACATGTTCCATGAGTTCAGAAATTGTAATATCTGAATTATCGATATAAGCTTCGATGGCATTTACAATTTCTGAGAGATTATGGGGAGGAATATTGGTAGCCATACCTACTGCAATTCCACTACCACCATTTATTAGTAAAAAAGGGACAGCTCCGGGGAGTACAGATGGCTCCTTCATGGAATCATCATAATTTGCAGTAAAATCTACCGTATCTTTTTTTATATCCCGTAGAAGTTCATCAGCTATCTTAGCCATCTTGGACTCTGTATATCTCATTGCCGCCGGGGGATTTCCATCTACAGAACCAAAGTTACCCTGTGGTTTAATAACCGGATAACGCATGGAAAAGTCCTGTGCCAGGCGAACCAGAGCATCATAAATAGACTGGTCACCATGGGGATGGTACTTACCAAGTACATCACCTACAATACGTCCACATTTCTTAAATGTTTTATCCGAACGCAGACCCATCTCATTCATAGCATAGAGAATTCTTCTATGAACTGGTTTTAATCCATCACGAACGTCAGGTAATGCTCTGCTGACAATTACCGACATAGCATAGTTCAGATAAGATTCTTTAATTTCATCCTCTATTGGTACAGGGATTATTCTACCATTATTAGTATCCACAAATACTCCTGTTCTATTATCTTATAATTTACAATTAAATTTTAAACATCTAAATTTGAAACCAGAAGAGCATTGTCCTCTATAAACTTACGTCTTGGTTCCACATGCTCTCCCATTAAAGTCGAGAACATAAGATCTGCTTCAATTTCATCTTCAAGTTTTACCTGCATCATAATCCGGCTGTCAGGGTTCATTGTAGTTTCCCAAAGCTGATCCGGATTCATCTCTCCAAGACCCTTGTAGCGCTGCATTCCAATTTTTGATTCATCTTCATCAGGAAAATTACTAAAAATTTTATTTTTTTCGGTATCATCATAAGCATAAAAGACTTTTTTACCTTTGGTAATTTTATAGAGAGGGGGCATGGCTATATAGATATGCCCGTTAGCTACCAATTCCGGCATATATCTGAAAAAGAAAGTTAAAAGTAAAGTTCGTATATGGGATCCATCCACATCAGCATCTGCCATAATTATAACTTTATGATACCGGAGTTTTGACAAATCAAATTCCCTTCCTGCATTTGTTCCCAGGGTAGTTATAATAGGCTGAAGTTTCTCATTGGCAAGAACCTTGTCTTCCCTTGTTTTCTCAACATTCAGCATCTTACCCCAAAGGGGCAGTATGGCCTGGAACTTCCTGTCCCTTCCCATTTTTGCACTTCCACCGGCACTGTCTCCCTCTACTATGTAAACCTCACATAGTTCGGGATTTTTCTCACTGCAGTCTGCGAGTTTTCCCGGAAGACCGCTTCCTTCAAGAAAACTCTTTCGTCTTGTCAGATCCCTGGCCTTTCTTGCGGCCATTCTTGCCTTGGCTGCATTTACAACCTTATCCAGAATCTTATCAATTACCTTTGGATTTTCCTCAAAATAACTGGTCAGATGTTCATTTATCAGAGATTCAACAAGACCCTTTACCTCTGAATTTCCAAGTTTACCCTTAGTCTGTCCTTCAAACTGGGGATTTTGGAGTTTTATTGATATTACTGCTGTAAGACCTTCCCTGACATCATCACCGGAAAGGGGTGTATCCATTTTTTTTATAAGTTTTGATTTCTTGAAAAAATCGTTCATTGTTCTGGTAAGGCCGGATTTAAAGCCCGCCAGATGTGTTCCTCCGTCTCTTGTATTAATATTGTTAACAAAAGAAAAAATATGTTCAGAGTAACCTTCATTATACTCGAGAGCAATTTCCAGTTCCGAATCATCCTTTGCAGCCTCAAAATAGATTGGATCATTATGAATAGGATTTTTATTCTCGCTAAGATAGCTTACGAAAGATTTAACTCCACCTTCAAACATGAACTCCCGCATACGCTTCTGGGGCAGCCTGTCATCCTCAATAAAAATCTTAATACCTTTGTTGAGAAATGCAAGCTCCCTAAGTCTGTTGGAAAGAATATCAAAACTGTACTCAGTTGTGTCAAAAATAGATTCATCAGCCTTAAATCTTATAATTGTCCCGGTTTTTGAACTGGTACCCTTTGTTGTAACCGGATTTTGGGGGTTACCAATCTTATAATCCTGAAAATATATATTCCCCTGTCTGTGTACTTCTGCTGTACACCAGGAAGAAAGAGCATTTACAACAGATACACCTACCCCATGAAGGCCTCCGGATACCTTGTAACTCCCTTTATCAAATTTACCCCCGGCATGAAGCTTGGTCATTACTATTTCAAGAGCACTTACCTTTTCTACAGGATGCATATCTACAGGAATTCCACGTCCGTCATCTATTACACGAATAATATTACCTTTTTCAATGGTAACTGTTATTTCACTGCAGTACCCTGCAAGGGATTCATCGATACTGTTATCTACAATTTCATATACCAGGTGGTGCAGACCATCGGGACCTGTAGTACCAATGTACATTCCTGGACGCATTCTTACTGCCTCCAGACCTTTCAAAACCTGAATTTGTTCAGCAGAGTAATTATCTTCCATATATTTTTAAACCTGTTGTTAGATAGCTATTTGCGCTGTTTTAATTTAAGTAATTTATTGTGTTTATTGCTTTAATATTACTATTTAAACAAATTATGTTAAATATATAATAGAAACAATACAGCAAAAAACTGCGAATAATAACTAACTGTGAATTTCTCTAAGAGAATAGATAATTATATATTTTTAGTGATAAAAAGTAAAGAGAACCCATTTCCTTCTTGTCAATTCAATATCTCTATATTACAATAGTTTCACTATAAGCATCGTTGTTGATAGCCTGTGGATAATTCGTGAAATAGCCGTAATTTCATTCTAAGGGTATTAAAATTTTATTATGGTAATAGTAATTAGTAGCAAAAAATTAGTAATTCGTTACAGAGTAATAATTTATAATCAAGTGTAAATTGATTTATAGATTTTGGAGATATTTCTTCAATTTTTGTCTGCTTTAAAGTGTTTTCTAAAATTGTTAGTAACTTGTGGGTAATAAATGGATAAAAGCAAATGGGATTACAGTGTATTTTGGAAGGAAACCCTTAATCTTCTACGTTCTGAGCTATCTGAGCAGGAAATTGGTATGTGGTTCAATAATATAGTATATTCGAGCTCTACTGATAAAAAAATTATTCTTTCTGTCCCATCCTCCTTTTACAGAGATCAATTGAAAGAACGCTACCTTGCCAGAATAGGAAAACTACTGAAAGATCTTTCAGGTTCTGAAATTGAGATTGATTTTATTATCAACAAGAGCTCTCCTCCCCCAAAAAAAGCTCCATCAAAAAAGAGTTCATCTTTAAAAGAGGAGAAAAAGATTACAGATCAGGTTACCAGAAAAATTCATCCTGATTTAAGACAGGATTATAGTTTTGAGAACTTTGTAGTAGGTGACAACAACTCATTTGCTGCAAACGCGTCCATGGCTATTGCCAAAAATCCTGGAAAGACCTACAACCCATGTTTAATATATGGAGGAGTAGGACTTGGAAAAACCCACCTTATCCAATCCATTGGACGATACGCCCACAACAGCATAGATGATATAAGAGTCGTTTATGTTACTGCCGAACAGTTCACAAATGAGTTTATTCAGGCCATTAAAGAGAATAAACAGCATCAGTTTAAAAATAAATACAGAAAAGTTGATATTCTTCTTATTGACGACATCCATTTTCTTCAGAGTAAGGATGCAACACAGGAAGAACTTTTCCATACATTCAACGCCCTGTATGATTCAAACAAACAAATGGTTTTTACATGTGACCGTCCTGTTTCAGAACTGAAAAATTTGACAGACAGACTTAAAAGTAGATTTGAGAGGGGTCTGAATGTAGATCTTATGCCTCCAAGTTTTGAAACAAGGATTGCCATACTCAAAAAAAAGATAGAGGAAAAGAATGTTATAATTTCTGATGATGTGGTGGAAATTATCTGTCAGAATGTTACCAGTCATGTCAGAGATCTGGAAGCTGCCCTGACAAAACTTATTGCATACGCAGATCTGCTAAACAAAAATATAACTGTAGAAATTGCAAAACATCAGCTCAAAGATATGTTTGCCAACCCTCAGCTTAACAATATAACAATAGATGTAATACAGAGAGTGGTTGCCGATTATTTTAATCTGACCCCCAACGACCTAAGGGGAAAGAAAAGAACAAAGGCTATTGCTTTTCCAAGACAGATTGCAATGTATATTACAAGAGAGATAACTGAGTACTCCACAACGGAGGTAGGTCTTGAATTTGGAGGCAGAGACCATACGACAGTAATGCACGCATGTCAGAGAGTAGACTCAAAAATGAAGGCTGATCCCAGTATAGAGCCGTATATAAGGAATCTGATTCAAAAAATTAAAGAAACAGGAACAAAGTTATAAAAAGATGTTGATATATTCGTATCAATAGGTGGATAATAATGAAGTAGTGTTAATATGTTAGCACTTTGTTAATAGAACATGTAACTTATTAAGAGTGGTAAAACAATACAGATTATAGTTTTAACAGAGGTACTAACATATCTACAGTGCCTACTATTACTACTATTATATATATAATTAATAGAAAGAGGGGATATACAAATGAAATTTACCTGTCATAAAAATGTAATTCTTAAAGAAATATCAATTGCCCAGGATATAATCTCATCAAGAAATTCATTATCAATTTTATCTAATGTACTTCTTGAAGCAGAAGATGGAACCCTTAAGATTAAAGCAACTGATTTAAAAGTAAGTTTTGAGACTCAAATACCTGTAGATGTTTCCCAGGCAGGAAGTACTACAGTTTTTTGTGATAAACTACTGGGAATATTAAGATCCCTGCCAGAGGGAGATGTGGAATTTAACCTGACAAATGACAGATTACTTATCAATCCGGTATTTGGAAAGATAAATTTTCAGTTAAAGAGTATAGGGTCAGAAAAATTTCCTGAAATTAAAGAAATAGAGGATGATAAATATTTTGAACTTCCTCAGCAAAGTTTTATAGATATGATCAGTCAGACAATATTTTCTGTTTCAGACGACGAAACAAGATATTTTATGAACGGAGTTTATCTTGAACATCAGGAAGGATCTCTTTCTATGGTCGCAACAGATGGAAGAAGGCTCTCATTTATTAAAAAAGAATTACACAACGAAATAAATGATTTTGAAGCAGTTATTATTCCCACAAAAATTCTTCATCTTCTTAAGAAACTATCCAGTGGAGAAGGAAATCTTTATCTGGCTGTTTCAGAAAAAAATATATTTGTTAAATTTGATAATCAAAAGATATCTTCCAACCTGATTGAGGGACAGTTTCCAAATTACTCCAGGGTTATTCCTGAACATCAGGAATTTAATATAGTTGTAAGTAAAAAAGATCTTATAGAAGCTTTGAGGCGTGTGTCCCTCCTTGTGGAACAGAAATCAAGACGAATTTACCTGACCTTTGCAACCGGAACTATAACTTTGAATTCAGAGGAAAGTGAAATAGGTGTGGCTAAAGAGGAAATTTCCTGTGATTATGAAGGGGATGGTTTAACTGTTGCTTTAAATTATCTTTATCTTCTTGAACCTCTGAAAGTTATTGAGGAAGAAGAAATAACTATAAAATTTACCGAATCGAACAAGGCAATTTCTATAATATCTGTACCGGAAAAAGATTACTTCCATATTGTGATGCCCATGCAGCTGGATTAATAGATATTATAACTTGGAGGTTTTTTTGATGTCTGTAATATCGGCTTGTTTTAGAGAAGAAGTGATTTTTAATATAAAATGTATTCCAGCGCAAAAAGCATAAATGGGGTTTACTACTCTAAAGACCTTTGATTTTAGAAATTTAAAAAACCAGACTATCGAACTTGGAAATACAGAGATCTTTCTTACTGGAGAGAATGGACAGGGAAAGAGTAATTTTCTCGAG
>JAJRQE010000045.1 GCA_024280415.1 Spirochaetota bacterium
GTAAGACTCTACAGACCTTTCTCGGTAGATGCATTCCTGGGAGCTCTTCCTGAAAGCTGTAAAAAAATAGCTGTTCTGGACAGAACCAAAGAACCAGGAGCAATTGGAGAACCCCTCTATCTGGATATAGTTGCATCCATGAAAGGAAAGGATGTAGAAATTATTGGCGGCCGTTACGGACTCTCCAGTAAAGAATTTACTCCCAGCCATGCAAAAGCAGTTTTTGATCATCTGGATGGAAAAGGGTTTCATAATTTCACAGTAGGTATAAATGATGATGTAACAAATCTTTCAATTGATGTTAATGAAATTATTGATGTTTCCCCGGAGGATGTTGTCAGTTGTCTTTTCTGGGGACTGGGAGCAGATGGAACTGTAGGTGCCGCCAAAAATTCTATAAAGATAATTGGTGAAAACACAGTTAAAAATGCCCAGGCATATTTTACCTACGATTCAAAAAAATCCGGAGGAATAACTATTTCCCACCTTAGATTCGGAGACAGCAGTGTTAATATGCCATGGCTTATTGATGCTGCAGATTTCGTAGCCTGCCATAATCAGGCATATATTGGAAAGTACGATATGCTTGAACCCCTTAAAGAGGGTGGGACATTCATGCTTAATTCCAAGGTTCCGGCTTCTGAAGTTTTTGAAACTTTAACAAGAGAAATGCAGGAAGAAATTATTGACAGGAAAATAAAATTCTACTGTATAGATGCACTGAAGATAGCCGGAGAGACTGGTCTCGGAGTAAGAATCAATACCGTTATGCAGGCTGCCTTCTTTAAGGTTTCCGGGATTCTTCCGGAAGAGGATGCAATAAGACTGATCAAAAAAGCAATTGCAAAAACCTTTGCACGTAAGGGTGATGAAATAATAAAGATGAACTGGGATTCTGTTGACAGATCTGCAGAAGCTCTGGAACTTGTTAAAATACCATCCAAAATAACAAAATCTTTTGTCCCTCCCGCTCTTATTTCTCCCAATGCAAATAGTTTTGCAAAAAATATTATAGAGCCTGTAATGCGCCTGAAAGGAGATGACATTCCAGTATCACACATGTCTTTCGACGGAGTTATCCCGCTGGGAACAGCAGTTCTGGAAAAAAGAGGGGTAGCTGCCAATGTGGCTTCCTGGATTTCCGAAAACTGTATTCAGTGCAACCACTGTGTAATGTCATGTCCCCATGCAGCCATAAGAGCTAAACAGATTGATCCGGCTGAACTTAAAAATGCTCCTTCTGATTTTACAACAATTAAATCAAATACAAAAAATGGAAAAGATCTGCAGTTTAAAATTCAGGTTTATGTTGATGACTGCCAGGGTTGTGGAGTATGTGTGGATGTATGTCCTTCAAAAATAAAGTCCCTTGTCATGAGCCCGATGGAAGTCGAAAAAGAGAGAGGTGAAAAAGAAAATTATGAGTTCTTCAATGATCTCCCAAATAATGTTCTGGACGGAGTTAAGGAATCTACAATTAAAGGTGCTCAGTTTAAAACTCCCCTGTTTGAATTCTCCGGTGCATGTGCAGGCTGTGGAGAAACTCCCTATGTAAAACTTGTTACACAGCTTTACGGAGAAAATATGGTTGCAGCGAATGCAACAGGATGTTCATCAATCTACGGAGGAACCTTCCCGACAATTCCATACTGCAAAGCTGATAATGGAAGAGGTCCGGCATGGGGAAATTCTCTATTCGAAGATAATGCAGAATATGGATTTGGAATGAGACTGGCTGTTGACAGTAACAGAACACTCCTCCGAAACAAAGTGGAAATACTCCTGGAGATGGGTACTAACCCAGACCTGGAAGCTGCCTTAAAACGGAATATTGAGCTTTGGAACGATAAGAGCAGTGAAGCAATTCTTGCCCAGACTGCAACGGGACTTCTTATTCAACCTGCGCTGCGGGATGCGAAAGGTAAAACTAAAAAAGTACTTACGAAAATAGCAGAGCTGAAAGATTACTTTATCGACAAGAGTGTGTGGATAATTGGCGGAGACGGCTGGGCCTATGACATTGGCTACGGAGGTCTTGATCATGTTGTAGCAGCAGGTAAGAATGTTAATATTCTGGTTCTGGATACAGAGGTATATTCCAATACCGGAGGACAGGCATCCAAAGCTACTCCGATTGCTGCTGTTGCAAAGTTTGCAAATGCGGGCATGAGAATGGGTAAAAATAATCTTGCTATGATGTGTATGAGTTACGGATATGTATATGTTGCATCTATTGCTATGGGTGCTAACAGAAATCAGACTCAAAAAGCCATTATGGAAGCAGAAGCTTATAATGGTCCTTCAATAATAATTGCCTACAGCCCATGTATAGCACATGGATTTGATATGAGTGAATCACAGTCAGAGCAGAAAAAGGCTGTTGAGTCCGGTTACTGGCCGCTCTTTAGATACAATCCTCTGGAAGAAGAGGGAAAGCGGTTTGTATGGGAAACAAAGGAACCTAAACTCGATTATCAGGATTTTATTAGAGGTGAAGCAAGGTATTCAGCACTTCTTAAAACAGCACCCGAAGAAGCTGAGGCTCTATTTCAGGAAGCAGAAGCCGATGCAAAACGCAGAATGAACTTTTATAAGAAACTGGGAGAAATCCTTTAGGAGCATAAAAAAAAATCCCGGAGAGCCATGAAAAGCTGCTCCGGAAAATCATAAATAAAAAAAACCGCTGTACGAGCGGTTTTTTTTATTTAACCTGTATATAGAAAACTACGAACTGATCAGGAATCATCCTGGATCTGGTTTTCTATGGTTTAAACCTTATTAAAATTTCAAAACCCTCAGTGTTCGGGAATTCCAGATCTCCCTCCAGTTGTGATTCTGTAAGCAGATGAATCAGCTGCATACCCAGGGTATCCCCTGACCTGCAAACTTCAATATCGGAAATACCGATACCGTTATCAACTATAGACAGTACAATATTTTTCCCATCCACCTTCATGGAAATACTTATTAGATTCCTGCCCCTGGCAGATTCCTGGAATGCATATTTAATTGAATTTGTTACTGCTTCGTTTAGAATTAAACCAATAGTTACAGCTTTTTTTGTATCAAGAACTATACTCTCCACTTTGATATTAAGTTCAATATTATTTATACCTGTACTGTATACGCCTACAAGAGTATTTAACAGATCCGTAATAAAATCTTCCATAGGAAGAGTTACGAAATCTCCCACTTCATACAGACTCTCATGAAGAAGAGCAAGGGTAAGGACTCTGTCCCTTGCAGCTTCCAGGATTTTTCCGGCAGCGCTATTATCGACACCCCCAATCTGGAGATTAAGAAGACTTGAGATTAATTGGAAATTATTCTTTACACGATGATGAATTTCCTTCATAAGATTCCGGTTAAGAATATCAGCCTTTTCCAACTGCAGATTTTTCTCTCTAAGTTCTTTTATATCCTTAAACCTTTCTCTGGCAATTAATATTGCCCGTTCAAGTTCTCTTATATCAAGAGGTTTTGTAAGATATGCACCTACTCCAGAAGAACCTGCAGTTTTGACCATTTCAATATTTTCATAAGCTGTAAGAATAATTACAGGAGTTGGGCAGTTCTCCATGATTTCCCTGGAAGCCTCCAGCCCGGTCATCCCAGGCATCCGAATATCCATAATAATTACATCGGGCTTTAATGATTTTGTCAGCTCCACAGCCTCTTTACCATCTGCTGCCTTAGCTATTACCTCATATCCTGCATTCAGTAACTCACCTTCCACCATTTCAGAAACCAGAAAATCATCTTCGGCTATAATTACTTTTATATCTCTATTTATTGTATTAGATTTCTTCAAAAGCTAGTCCTCCCGGGAAAAGAATCCTTACCACGGCACCACTATCATTGCTAAGAGAAACAGTACCTTTTAAATTCTGGCGAACTATATTTTTCATTAGGTAAAGCCCGACATTCTGAAAATCCGAGGTCAGAACACTATCGGGAAAACCGGGTCCCTTATCCCTATAGGTAAACATGATCTCGCCATTATTCTCTTCAATCTCAATATCCACTGCTATCCGTTCACCTGTATGTACTGCGTGTTCGATACAATTGGCAAACAATTCATTTACAATTACTGCCATACTGTGACTCTGGTCGGCATTCAGGAGAATAGAGGAAGGGGTAATTTTAACTTCTACAGACCGATCCGAGGGAATCAGATAACTTATGGAATGTATAATTTTATCTGTCAGAGTAAAGAGAGACACAGGAGTCCAGTTTGAAACAGATAACAGTTCATGGGCAATAGCTACTCCCTTGACTCTGTTTATCATTCCTTCAACCAGATCAAGCTGGGCATCTGTCATCTCATGTCCCGCCTGACGTTTTTCTGCATAGAGCATTCCTATAAAAGAGGAGAGATTATTTTTTACTCTATGATTTATTTCTCTAAGAAGAATCTCTTTTGTTTCTGCATCGGAACGGGTCTGAACCAATAACTCTTCCAATTCCCCTTCTTTTTTCTTTTGTTCGGTACGATCCATAATTGTTGTCAAATATTTATTACCCGACAACAGCTTCATCTCGAGTTTAACCTCGACCTTTTTTCCCTTTAAAGTTTTGTCGGAAAACTCTTTACTTATAAGTGATTCTTTCATATAGACAGAGACCAGCTCCTCTTTGAAAGCATTCAATGTATTTTCGGTAAAAATCTGTGTCAAATCTCTCTGCAGCTGTTGTTTGTTTTCCGCCTCATACAGATCTAAAGTTGCCTGGTTTAAATTAAGAACATCCACAAGTGATAAACATGTAAGAACTTCCTCCGGATTATCTGTAAAATACAGAAGTAAACCCTCACGATCAGATACCGGAAATTTTGACATATATTCAATAACCCTGGAATAATCCTCTTCCCATAACGACAGAGGGGAACCTTCAAAATAGCTGCGAAATTTATTTTCACTTATAGTTAATATTGCTTCAGTCTTCTTCAAGGGTGTAATGTCATGAACAATAATAAACATAACCTTTTTACCGTTCAAAACAATTGGAGAAGCATGTACTTCTACTGTCTTTACTTCTTCTAATGCTGTTTTATGTTTAAACTGAAAATAGCTGCCAGGAATGACAAGGGCCTTTTGCATGAGACTTTTTCTTTCGGGATCTGAAAGTACGTTTATATCACCCATTGTGAGCTTACAAAACTCTTCTTTTGAATATCCATAGAACTTTACAGCCGACTCATTTACAGCCAGAATATGCTGCATATTTTCAGGATCAACAAGAAGCATTATTGCATTATTATTGTAAAAAACTGCCTTAAAAACAGAGTCCTCTGAAAACAGTGACCCTTCCTGTAATAATGAACTACCAATATTTTTTTTAATTCTGTATTCATATATATACCCATCTTGAAAGAATTCATTATCCGGATCTACTTTATTTAATCGATGCAGTCAGCACTACACAAGAGTATAAGACACATTATTTTTTACTGCAAGAAAAATAAAAAAAAGACCGATTTTACAAACAATAAAGGCTATTACAAAACGGGTTGATATCTGTTAGTATAGCTCTATGCAGAAAACTTTTATTTCCAATGAACTTATTAATATAATTCTATCCGGTTACAAACTGCCTCTCCATGGTATACACGGACTTGCCCACTGGGCAAGAGTCATGGAGTATGGATTGAAACTGGCAGACAGGAATGGTGCAGATCCTGTCGTTGTAGCTCTGTTTGCAGTTTTTCATGACTGCAGAAGGTTAAATGAGGGCAGAGACAATGGACATGGCAGGCGGGGTGGAGATTTTGCCAGCTCATTGAGGGGTACAATGCTGGGTATCAGCAGCAGTCAGTTTGACCTATTGTACTATGCATGTTCACTGCATACAGAAGGTAAAACGGAAGGTGATATTACAGTACAAACCTGCTGGGATTCAGACCGTCTGGATCTGAACAGAGTAGGAATAACTACCGATCCTAAACGCCTATGCACGGAAGCTGCAAAAAATCCGGATCTTTTAAGCTGGGCAGGAGAGATGTCCGGAAAACAGATTATTCCGGAAATAGTGGATATCTGGAGCGTTTCTTTGACTACTCATCCTGTTCAATTCTGTCTTTAAATTTATTGTAAAGGATATTCATAATAAGCATGATAATTGAAACTACAATAAATGCTACAGCCTTTATAAATATATCCGCCTCTTTCAGATCAAAGAAAACAAGACGGATTACAGCTGCCATTATCCCCGTAAGGGCTATATACCTGAAAGAATCCACCTTTACAAGAATGCTCAGAACCAGTATAAACAGTGACTCAACACTTATAAGGGCTGTCAGGACTGCCCCGTCAAAGGACCATATAAAGAAAAATAAAACTGATGCAAATACAGGATAGTAAATAAATCGATTTTTCCCGGACATAATCCGAAAAATAATATTTTCAATTTTTAATAGTTTTACAGGAAGAGATATCTGATCTGTCTTGTGGGTAAAATAAAAGATTCCAAGATATACAAACTGGAGTATAATTCCTGCTGCACTCATAATCCAGGGAGTATCCAGGTAACTCAAAGATGGATTTAAGTATGGACTTGTAACAAACGCAATTAAAAAAGCAGAAATCCATGCAGGTATTATTGAGACCATTCTAAGCCGGGAAAGGTTTTCTTTTAAAAAAATTCCGGCAGTAAGGAGAACTATTGAAAGGAGGATAAATACTGCAGGTAAGAATGTAACAGGTATCTCTATGAAAAATACTACTATAAGAAAAGCAAGACTCATTTCCAGAAAAAACAGATCCAACAACCTCCTTCTCCTATTAAGAAAAAACCAGATACCCATAATAATAAAAGCTGCAGCCTCTAAAAGATACTCTGCTCTTAATGTTACAAGAATCATCGTCTCTTTTTGAATATCAAACAAAATAAATCTGACAACAAAAACAAGAATTAACAGATACCCTCCATTGATAATATTCTCCTTTAACCTGTTCACTGTATCTTCATTAAACTTTCCAACTTTAAGAGAATTTACAAAAATCAGATAGATCAGAGCCAAACCAAGCCAGCTTAACCCTGTAAATAATCCGCTTATCTCCTCCAGAATAAAAAAAGCTGCAAATATAAAATGAACTGTTAAAAGATAAACCCCCGGTACATATTTATGGATCTTACCGCTCCTTTTTATTGAGTACCCAATTATTGACAGAGAGAGGAGAAAAACAGGAAGATAATTTATAAGTACATGTATTGGTTCAGAACTGGCTTCAAACCCTATATAGAGGGTGGAAAACAGGGTCTCCACAATTATAAAAAAAATGACTGCAACTTTCATTCCAATATTCTTCAGTCTATATTTAACCGCAAGTATTGTAATAAATAGGGGAATAATAAGGGTATCAGGCCCCCAGTAAACCGAAGAAACCCCATTTTCCAGAAGTAAAACATAAACAGCAAATAGAAAAAGTGGAATAATTGCACCGTATATATTTATATTTATTCTATGAAAAACTTGTAAAAAATTTTGTTTTCGCCCTTCCCCTGAAAAAATCATTTCACTGTTGTTCTTTGAAAGAAACAAAAGGTTAATAGAAGCAAGAGCTGCAGAAAGGATAAATAAAATACAATAGACAAGAATTTGATCAGGGCTGTTTGCCCCGATGTTTTTCATACCCGAATACAACAGGAACAAACCAGCCAAAGAAGAAAATGAAAAAACTACCGTATGAACAAAAAACTCCTTCTCCTTCCATATAATA
>JAJRQE010000046.1 GCA_024280415.1 Spirochaetota bacterium
ATGTTCTTATTCAGGGAGAGAGTGGAACAGGTAAAGAGCTCATAGCACGTACTATCCACTATATGAGTTCCAGAAGAGATAAGCCTCTGGCTGTTGTGGATTGTGCATCACTTCCGGATAATCTCCTGGAAAGTGAACTGTTTGGATATGAAAAAGGAGCCTTTACAGGTGCTGACAGTCGGAAAAAGGGGCGAATCGAGCTTGCAAACGGAGGAACTCTTTTTCTTGATGAAATAGGAGAGATAAGTCTGACTCTTCAGTCGAAACTTCTTCGTGTTATTCAGGAGAGAGAATTTCACAGGGTAGGAGGGCTTAGTCCTGTGGAGGTCAATTTCAGACTAATAGCTGCAACAAATAAAAATTTAAAAAAAGAGGTCGAACTGAAGAAATTCAGAAGTGATCTTTTCTACAGATTAAACGTTGTTACTCTTGAGGCTCCTCCTTTACGGAACCGAAAGGATGATATCCCTCTCCTTGTAGATCATTTTATAGAAAAGATATGCAAACGTGATGGAATAATGAGGAAAAAAGTAGCAGAAGAAGTTCTTTTGGAACTCATAACCTTTAACTGGCCGGGGAATGTCCGGGAACTTGAAAATTGTGTGGAGCGAATGATTCTGTTTACTGAATCAAATATTATCCAAAGTTCTTTTATGGGAAACAGTGTTCCTGGAAGTAAAGGTAATACACCTCCTGATTCCGATCTTGATCTGAACCTGATAGAGAAAGAAACTATACTAAAGGCACTGGAGCAGAGCAATTGGAATAAAGTTGAGGCTGCCAAACTTCTTAACATTGGAAGAAAGTCGCTCTACAATAAAATAAATAAATTTAATATAGATTATTAAAAAACTGTGCTAAACAGCACAGTCGGTCTTCTTTTGTGTCCCGTTCGGCACACCTTTTCTTTAAAAATGATACTGAGCACCTCTTAATTACCATTTAAAAATTGGCATGATAATTGCTTGTAGTATGGCAACAACTAATTAGGAGGACGTATGAAAAAATTACGTGTTTTAGCTTTTTTAATGGTATTAATACCAGTTTTGATGTTTGCAGCCGGACAGGATGAAAATCAGGCAGAGGATAACTATCCTTCAAAACCAATTACCCTTATTGTTCCCTCAAGTGCAGGAGGAGGAACAGATACTATGGCTCGTCTTTTTGCAGAAATTGCAAAAGACAAAATTGGACAGAATTTTGTAATAGTCAATAAGAGTGGTGCAGGTGGACAGATTGGTTTTGAAGCAATTGCAGGCTCTACTCCTGATGGATACACTATAGGAGCTGCTTTTACTCCCCATATTGGTGCGCACATGGCTGCGGGACGGGCAAAATATACTCTTGACAGTTTTCTTCCCCTTGCAAACTATGTAACAGATCCGGGAGTTCTTGTTGCAAATGTAAACAGCAGCTTTGAAACACTGGAAGATGTAATAATTGCTGAGAAATCTAATCCAGGATCCCTGACAGGGGCAACAACAGGTCCAGGAGGAGATGATTCCTTTGCACTTGTTGGATTTAATAATGCTGCCGGTATTAAAATCAAGGAGGTTCCCTCAAAAGGATCTTCGGAAGAGAAAGTTAATATTCTAGGTGGTCACGTAGATCTTGCATTCATGAACTATTCACAGATCGAGGCTAACTATAAAGCAGGTGATGTTCGAATCCTTGCTGTAATGACTCCTGAGCGTCTCCCTTATGCACAGGAAATCCCAACATTTACCGAACTTGGATTCGATGTCTATTCCGATTCATCGAGAGGTTTTATTGCCCCTGCGGGAATTCCTGATGCAGCATATAAAAAGCTGGTACAGGTTTTTTCAGATGTAGTTGAAGATCCCAAGTTCCTGGAAGCAGCTAAAGGACAGCTTCTTTTAAACTACATGAATGCAGATGATTACGGTAAGTATCTTGAACGTGTAAAAGATTCAACCAAATCTGTTTTTGCAAAAAACCCCTGGTAGGTGAAAGGTAATAAACAATGAAAGTTTCTTCGACTAATATTCTCTCTGGAGTAGTTGGAATAGTCATAGCCCTGGGAATGTATTTGTATGCAGGAACCTTTCCTTCGAGAGCTGCATCTGCAGCTCTCTATATCAGGTTTCTTGCTGTAGTACTGGGTTCCTTTTCAGTTATTCTTCTTGGAAAGTCTTTTTATTCAAAGAATTCAGATAAAATTGGCTGGATTGAAAGACCCCGTTTCTTCTTTGCAACTGCCGGTCTTCTAATAGTCTATATAATAATTATGAATGTAATAGGTTTTTTTCTTTCGAGTTTTCTTTTTATGTTCGGTCTGGCATGGATCCTTGGATATAGAAGATTAATTTCACTTTCCATAGGGAGTTTTTCACTTCTTGCACTTATCTATGTAGTTTTTGTGCACTTTCTGTCGGTGCCAGTTCCTACCGGTTTATTTTAAAGGAGATTTATGATGTTTGATTTATTAGTAGCCGGAATGGGAAGATTGGCAGATCCTTTTGTCCTGTTTTCGATATTTTCCGGCACTGTGGGCGGAATTATCATTGGTGCTATTCCCGGTTTAACAGCAACAATGGCAGTTGCACTTCTTATTCCTGTAACATTTGCCATGGATCCTGTAGCGGGACTCGCTTTAATGGGTGGGGTTTATTCCGGAGGAATGTACGGAGGAGCAATATCCTCTATTCTTTTAAAGACTCCAGGTACTCCCGCAGCAGCAGCAACTGCATTTGACGGATATCCTCTTACCAGGCAGGGTAAAGGAGGTGTTGCTATAACAGTAGCAACTGTTGCAAGTTTTACAGGAGGCATAGTTTCCACAATTTTTCTGATTACTCTGGCCCCCCTTCTTGCAAGAATGGCGTTAAAATTCGGGCCACCTGAATATTTTCTTCTTGCTATTATGGGTCTTGCAAGTATTGTAACCCTGACTTCCGGTAATCTTATAAAAGGCTTACTTTCAGGATTACTGGGGCTTATAATTGCCACAGTAGGAATGGATCCCATTGCAGGGTATATCAGGTTTTCTGCAGGTATACCACATCTCTACGAAGGTGTTTCATTTATGCCTGCTCTGATTGGTTTATTTTCTGTCAGTCAGATACTGGAATTAACAGCAGAAAGTAATATTGTTCAGGAACTCAGTATAGATATAAAAACCTTAAAAAGGGAAAAACTTCCCAAAGGTCTGGGGCCAACTATTGCCAGGGGTTCTCTTATTGGGAGCTTTGTGGGTATGCTCCCCGGAGCAGGTGCAACAATAGCTGCATTTATTTCCTATAATTTTACCAAGCAGTTTTCCAGGGATAAAGATTCTTTCGGGAAAGGTAATCCTAAAGGAGTTGCGGCTGCCGAAAGTGCGAATAATGGTGTTGTTGGAGGTTCTCTTATACCGTTATTAACTCTTGGTATTCCAGGAAATTCAGTAGCCGCTGCTTTAATGGGCGGACTGATGATTAAAGGGCTAATTCCGGGCCCCGAACTGTTTACAAAATATGGAGAAATAACATATGCATTTATACTCTCACTTCTTGTTGCAAATGTTATTTTTCTTATTCTTGGTTTATATCTCGCCCCTCTTTTTGCAAAGGTTGCAACAGTTTCCAATGCTATCCTTATCCCTTCAATTGCAATTCTTTCTGTAATTGGGAGTTATGCCATGAACAACAGTATGTTTGATGTTTATCTTATGCTGTTTTTCGGAATCAGCGGCTACTTTCTTCATCGGGCAGGATTTTCCCTGGGTGCTATTGTTTTGGGGTTAATTCTCGGACCTATTGCTGAGCAGGGTTTTGGTCAGTCATTGATTATATCCGGTGGATCACCGGTTATATTCGTATCCAGTCCTATCAGTATAGCACTTATTATAATAACACTTGTCCTCCTTCTTCCTGGAATAATTAAAAAAAAGAAAGTAGATTCGCCTGCTTTGGGAATTGAACGGGAAGTATCTATCGAAGAAGATTAATAAAATAATACGAAGAAAATCAAAAGAGGCTGTCCGGTTACCGGACAGCCTCTTTTTTTAGGTGTTTAAAGTACGTATTTAAGAATAAACAGTATTCCAACAATGTATGTAACAGGATGCACCTCTTTTGCTTTTCCTGTAAAGGCTTTAAGAATTACATAGGATAGCATTCCAAACATAATACCTTCTGCAATAGAGTAGGTAAGAGGCATCATTATAATTGTTAAAAATGCAGGAATTGCTTCTGTATAATCTTCCAGATCAATTTCTTTTATTGGAGACATCATAAACAACCCAACTACAACGAGTACAGGTGCTGTTGCTGCTCCGGGAATCATTAGGAACAGGGGTGAGAGAAAAAGGGCAACAAGAAACAGAATTGCTGCTGTAAAAGCTGTAAGTCCTGTTTTTCCTCCTTCTGCAACACCAGCAGCACTTTCAACATAGGTTGTTACAGTACTTGTTCCAAGCATAGCTCCTATTGTTGTACCAACTGCATCTGCGAAAAGAGCAGCCTTTACCTTCGGAATATTTCCATCTTTGTCTATGAGACCGGCTTTTGTAGATACACCGATAAGTGTTCCAACTGTATCAAACATATCAACAAATAGGAAAGTAAAAAGAACTATAAGCATATCCATGGAGAAAATATTGGAAAAATCAAATTTGAATAAAATAGGAGCCAAAGATGGGGGAGCCCAGCTTCCTGAAGGGGCATGAGTAATTCCCATGGGAAATCCTATGAGGGTGGTTGCAACTATACCAATAAGCAGTGCACCTCGTACCTTAAAAACAAGGAGTATACCTGTAATTAAGATACCTATAATAGCCAACAGACCTGTTCCGCTTGTAACTTCTCCGAGGGAAACTACCGTTCCGCCGCCGCCGACAATAATATCGGCATTTACAAGGCCGATAAAAGCAATGAAAAGTCCAATACCCACAGAGATAGCTTTTTTGATATTCTGAGGAATTGAATTTACAATTGCTTCGCGCACATTAAAGGCTGTAAGGATCAGGAAGATAATACCTTCGAGAAAAACTGCTGTTAAAGCAAATTCCCAGGAATAACCCATACCAAGTACAACTGCATATGCAAAAAAAGCATTGAGACCCATTCCAGGAGCAAGAGCAAATGGAAGATTGGCAAGGAAGGCCATTACCATCGTTGCTATTGCCGCAGAGAGAGCTGTTGCTGTAAAGACAGCTCCAAAATCCATTCCTGCATCAGCAAGAATCAGCGGGTTGACAATCAGTATGTATGCCATTGTCATGAATGTGGTCAGTCCTGCTAGTACTTCGACTTTTACTGAAGTTCCATGTTCCTTCAGTTTGAAAAGTTTTTCCATTTATAAACTCCTTTTGGTTGCTGAGATCGTTCCTCGGCACTTCGTGCCTGCGGTCCGACTCATCCCCGGGCAGCAAACTTGTTTGCGACCAGGGATCTAAGATTTTTTATAAGACTCATAATCTTATCCTGTATTTTTTCTAATAGCAAGGAAAATATGTAATAAATAATTTGAATTTATGTTTATAGCAAATGTTGTATATAATAATGATAATAAATCAAATAAATGGTAGTAAATCTTCGTAGAGACGCAAAATCATATAATATTATTGGTAATATAATTTTATGTATAGATAACATTCAGAATGCAACACCCAGAGAAATAGGAAAAATAAAGAGAATGTTTTGATCCAGTAGAGACGTAGCATGCTACGTCTGTACCCAGCAAATTAAAATGTGATAGAGTAACCCTGTAGCAGGAGATATTTATGGATAGTGGTAAAGATATATTAAAGAGAAAGATTTTGGTTGCTGCAGGTAAAAAGAAATGTGAGAGAGTTTTTCGAAATGCAAAAATTGTAGATGTTTTTTCCCATGAGATAGTAGAGGGATCTATTGGTGTTGATAATGGAAAAGTTGTAGGTATCGGCCCCTATGAGGGAGAAGTTGAGATTGATGTTAAGGGAAGGTTTCTTATGCCTGGCCTTGTTGACAGCCATGTTCATATTGAATCTTCTCTGGCTCCACCGGAAGGTTTTGCAAGAGCAGTCATTCCCCATGGGACTACAACAGTCATTGCCGATCCACATGAAATTGCAAATGTTAAAGGGGCTGAGGGGATCAGATTTATGACCAGAGCGGCTAAAAAGGTTCCTATGAATTTCTTTTTTATGATACCTTCCTGTGTTCCGGCAACTTCTTTTGAACATTCAGGAGCTGTTCTGGATGCCGGGGAAATAGATTCCCTTATGGATGATGAGAATGTTCTGGGGCTCGGAGAGCTGATGGATTATCCCTCGGTAATTACTGCAGATGAAAATATGCTGGATAAAATACTCACAGCAAGCAGCCGGGGCAAACTTATTGACGGTCATGGTCCCATGATAGAGGGGAAGGCTCTGAATGCATATGCTGCTGCAGGAGTACGTACTGATCATGAAAGTTCTACTGTGGACGAGATGCGAGAACGTCTCAGAGCTGGTATGTATATTCTCATGAGGGAGGGGAGTGCTGCACACGATCTTAAGGCTCTTTTAAAAGGTGTTACTGCTGGTAATTCCAGGCGATGTATGTTTTGCACAGATGACAGGCAGCCCGAGGATATTATTAAAAGCGGACATATTGATAATCATCTTCGAATCTCTGTAAAAAGGGGGATCGACCCTATAACTGCTGTCCAGATGGCAACAATTAATTCTGCAGAGTGCTACGGACTTGGTAATATCGGTGCAGTTGCGACTGGGTATGATGCTGATTTTGTCGTTGTTGATGACCTGAAAGATTTCAAAGTTCGGGAGGTCTACTTTAGGGGGAATCTTGTTGCAGAGGAAGGAGAAGCTGTCTTTAATGCTTCTAGAGAGGATATAACCTGTGTTTCCGGAAAATTAAATGTAAAACCTTTCGGAATTGAAAAGTTTACTCTTAAACTTAAGAGTGATATTGCAAGGGTTATGCGTCTAAAGGCACATTCACTTTTTACAGAGATGGTTCAGAGGAAAATATTCAGAGACGAAAATGGATACTATACCCAGCATTCAGAGCTGGATATTTTAAAACTTGCGGTTCTGGAACGTCATAACTCTACTGGTAATATTGGACTTGGTCTTGTCGAAAACTTTAAGCTTAAAAATGGAGCCATAGCCACAACTATTGCACACGATTCCCATAATATAATTGTAATTGGCGATAATGATGAGGATATGTATAGTTCTGTAAATGAGCTGGTAAAAACAGGCGGGGGTATTACTATGTGCAGCAAAGGTAAAATTCTTGGAACCCTTCCCCTCCCCATAGCTGGACTGATGTCGGATCAGCCTCTTCCGGAGATAAACAAAAAGCTTAAAGAGATGAATAAAACTGCCTATAAGGTGCTTGGAGTCAACAAAAATCTTGATCCTTTCATGACTCTTGCCTTTTTAGCGCTTCCGGTAATCCCGGAGCTGAAACTTACCGATGCAGGTTTGTTTGATGTAACAGAGTTTCGTTTTACGGATATATCTGTTTAAGTAACAATCTCTATCCTCTCTGCTCTGTCTGTTGTATTTCCAACAATGGACGGAGTATGTCCGGTTTTTTCCAGTTTTTTAAGTATTTCATTTACAAATTCGTTCGGGACTGCTACCAGCAGTCCTCCTGATGTCTGCGGATCAAAGAGGGTATATAGAATATCCTTCTTTATTTCATCAGCTTTATCTATAAAACTCATCCGGTATCGCTTGTTTCTTCCGGTTCCTCCTGGAATATGCTTTTCTGCTATATACTTCATAGTATCAGGAAAGAGATTGATTGACTTAAAGTTTATTTTAATCCCTGCATCGGTTCCTGACATCATTTCACAGGCATGTCCGAGGAGACCGAATCCGGTAACATCCGTACATGCGGAAACCGGATAGTTCTGTATAATTTCCGATGCAGTTTTATTAAGGGTTGTCATTGATGCAGCAGCAGCAGTAATTGAGGTTTCCGAGGCCTTGCCGGCTCTCATTGCTGTATTTATTGTACCGGTTCCAAGAGGTTTTGTTGAAATAAGTGTTTCTCCCGGTTTTAGTGTATTGTTCCGGAGAACTTTATCCGGGTGAATAACCCCTGTTACTGCATAGCCGAATTTCAACTCAGGATCATCCAGACTGTGTCCCCCTACCAGTGCAGCTCCTGCTTCTATTAGTTTATCAAGACCTCCATCCATTATTTTTCTCAGATGCTCCATCGCCAGGGTATCTTTGGGATAACCAACTACACTCAGTGCAGTTATAGGTCTTCCTCCCATTGCATATACATCGGAGAGTGCATTGGCTGCGGCTATCTGTCCGAATGTAAATGGATCATTAACAATAGGCGGAAAAAAATCGATGGTCTGTATAAGGGCAATATCTTCCGATACTTTATATATTCCCGCATCCTCACTTGTTTTAAAATCTGCAATTAGATTTTCATATTCCGGCTGTTTCAGCCCGCAGAGAGCCTTGTCCAGGGTTCCTGGACCCAGTTTGGCTCCGCATCCTGCAAATTTAGTATATTTGGTAAGTTCAATCTGTTTAATTGTGTCCATATTAGCTCCTCTATGTTTTAGAGCTTCTTGCAAAACCATTGTTTTGCAAGAAGCTGTCATGGGGTCAAAAAGTTAACCTGTTACTCTGTAACTTTTTAACTTTTCTTCGACTAAGAATGGGTTCCCGACACTTTGTGTCGCCCATTTTATCTTTATTAAAGATCCTTGCCAATTTCAAAACCCAAGAGTTTTGAAATTGACTCTTTATTCTTTAAATTCAGGAATCGGAATGGGTTCTGATCCAATTTGTGTCAGATCAAATAAATTTGCCGGATAATCTTACAGAACTGTTTATTTCTTTGGTTGTGTCAGAGTCAGCAATGCTTCGAGAGTTCCTCCTCCCACAGCTCTGGCCTTATCGGATATTGTAAAACAATTATCTACATTCCCCCGGGTATCCACATCCCCTATTTTAAATCCTTTTTCCGGAACTACCATTCCATCGTGAATAATCCCCCTGAGTACTCCATCCAGCTGGGATCTTATTTCACTTTTCCCTATTTTTGCCAGAAGATCTCCTTTTTTTACCAGATCTCCTATTTTTTTTAATACATCCACTTTTCCGGCTGTAGTCGACCTTACAACCCTTTTAGCCGATTCACCTCCGATTTCTCCCGGAATCCCTGTATTTGGTTCCGGTTTTCCCTTTAGAATAACTGTCCCCAGGTTATGTCCTCTGTTAGTTTCAACGACTGCATCCACATCCACTCCTGCTTCGAAACCCGGACCCAGTCCGATAACCACAGGTGCCATATTTCTGGTTGTTCCCAGATTTTTCTTTGCCAGTATGGCATCTATGACTGCAATGGGTTTAAGAATCTGAATATATTTACCGTCAGGATCTTCTATAACCGGAATTGCCCTTTCTGCAAGTATTGTTTCAACCTCTTTTTTAGTCGCAGCCTTTACTGCCGTTATTCCTGCCACTGTTACCGATCTGTCATACATTGCCTGAGAGTAGGAGACAGTGCTACGAATAACTGTCGGTTCAGCAATCTCAAGGACAACAACCCTGAATCCTGAATTGTGGAGTCTTGCAATAGAGCCCGAGGCAATATCTCCCCCCCCTCGTACTATTACAAGGTTATCGAATTTTTGTTTTATCGATTTTCCCGAGGCTCCTGTCTGAACCATTTTAATTTCGGCAAGAATACTGAAAGCTATCTCTTCCGGGGTTTCTGCTTTTAAATCCAACCCTACGGGAGCATATACAGAGGCAAGTTTTGCCTCATCAAAACCGTCTTCCTTCATATGATTCACCATTAATGCGACTTTTCGTCTGCTCCCCAGAAGGCCGATATAGGCTGCCCGGGAATTGACTACTGAACGTAATACGGCCTCATCCACACTTCCCGTGCATATTATAATATAAGTATTTTCATCAATACTGACTTTTTTAACTGCCGCTTCAATTTTATTATCATGGTAAAGCTGTCTTGCCATAGGGAATCGCTCTTCCGAGATAAATTCTTTTCTGTTTTCAACCAATGTAATACTGTAATCCAGTTTTTCCGCCAGCCCTGCAATCTGAAGGGCAACATGTCCTCCTCCTATAATAAGCAGTTCCGGTCTTGGCACAATTACCTCAATAAATACCTCCAGGTTTCCCCCGCAGGACATTGCTATACTTGTTTTACTGGTTCCGCTGTCCAGTTTGTACTCGACCATTCGAGACTGACCGGTTTTAAGGCAGGAAACAGCTTCTTTAATAATAAAAGATTCTGCAAGTCCCCCGCCGATGGTCCCTATTATACTGCTGTCACCAAGGATAATCATTTTTGCGTTACTTCTGGGGGTAGATCCCCTGGAGGAAACAATTGTTGCCACTGCAAAGGGTTTATTCTGTTCCCTCAAATCTGCTGCTGCCTGAAAAAATTCCATTCGTAACTCCTATAGTTTTATAACCGCCATAACAGGGGGGGCGCTGAGATCGTTCCCCGGCGCTTCGTGCCTGTGGTACGACTCATAGTCGTTTTCAGTCATTGAAGTAATTAGAATCCTATCGATACCAATGGATTCTGATATGTACCCGGCAATCTCCTTTGCCGCCGAAATGCGAGATAACGTTTCGCTTTTATTAAATATTACAATTTTTCTGCTTTTAGGGGAAGTGTCTTTAAATAGTCCTCTATTTGAAATTATAAGTTTTGCAACTATAACAGGGGTAAGAATATCACCAATTGCTGTTTTTGTAAGAGTGGTAAATATTTCAGGCCGGTGAATATTTTTCTCATCTATTTCTGTGCCCACAGAGTCCATTCCAATAATACCTGCTGCAATGTCTGTATTTAAGGGTAAAACAGGTTCATATGGTGCCGGAGCCTTTATTGGTCTACCTCGCGCTCCGTCAGCCTCCACAAGGAGAATATCAAATAGTTCAGATTGGCGAATGTATTCTATCTCTTCTTTTGAAAATCCTTTTATCTTTCTCTCCGTTTCAATAAGATTTCTGCCTGCAACTGTTATTGTTCCCCTGGCAGCACTATTCTGCATTACCAGAGTCTCTGCTTTTCCTGTGAAAAAAATATCGCAGGGTCTGATTTTAACTTCAGGATGGAATATCATTGTAGTGGTAGTTACAAGAACTTTTTGTCCCAGAGTTCTAAGTTCAGTTGCCAGTCGATACATTGTACTGGATTTTCCGCCGCCGCCGACAAAGGCAATTACCTGTGGTTTTCTGACATCTATGCCGAATGCATCAATAAGTTCCATTTAAATTCGATCTGATTTAACAATCATCATTAGATTCATTGGAATCAATTGTAATATTTAAAACAGGATTGGTCAAATTAAGGAGGCTCATCCTCAGAAAAAAAGGGGGGGGGAATATTTTCTTATGTTTGACTATTGCCGACTCTTTTAGTAAGTTATTGCTTTGTAATTTTAACAGGAGGCAAAATGGAGTATCCGAAATTTTTTGAAAAAGTTGAGAAAATAGTATTAAAGGATGATTTGTCAGATTTTCTGGGTACATTTAAGGAGGGAATAGTTGAATTTTCCTATACAGAAATTGTAAAAAGTGCAGGACACAGTTGTCCCACTATAGCAGGTGCATATCTTATGACCCTTAAAGGTCTTAAAGCGCTCTTTGTAAACGAACTGCCTTTGCGGGGCAGGATTAAAGTTGAGTTCCCCGAAGCATTTGAAGAAGGGGTAACAGGTGTAGTTGCCAATACCATTTCCAATATTACAGGAGCCACGGAACTATCCGGGTTTAAGGGTATTGGGGGTAGTTTTGTAAGGCATTCACTTATGAAGTTTAATTCGGATATTGAATCGAGTGTCCGTTTTACAAGAATAGATACAGGAAAGACTGTTGATGTTGTCTATAATTCTGATTTAATACCCGGAAGTCCTAAAATTCAGGCACTTATGCCTAAGGTTCTTACCGGAAGTTCTTCTGTAGAGGAGCGAAAGGAATTCGGTGAACTGTGGCAGAGCAGAGTGGAACAGATTATAAGCCATGCAGACGATCTTGTTTCGGTGAGTATTAATTAAAAACTGACCCCACTTGTATATCACCATCATCATGTTTAGAATATGCGGATCAGATATTTTTTCCGGAGGATAACAGGTGGGTATTGAAGAACAGGCGTTGGAAGTTAAAAAGGCACAGGTTTTTTTAGGTGCTCTGGGGCTGGAAAAACGGAACAGGGCCTTAGATGCCATAGCTCGAGGGATCAGACTCAGAGAAGATGATATTATCGCAGCAAATAAAAGGGATTTAATAGCCGCAGAGTCAGAAAATATTGCGCCTCCTGTTCTTAAAAGACTGAAATTTGACACTGGAAAAATTGATGAAGTCTGTAAAGGGATTGAATCTCTTATTAGACTTTCTGATCCTGTCGGCAGGACTATACTTGCCAGAGAACTGGATACCGATCTTGAACTTTATCAGGTAAGTTGTCCTATTGGTGTTATCGGCATGATCTTTGAATCCAGACCGGATGCACTTGTTCAAATTGCAACACTGTGTTTAAAAAGCGGTAATGGGGTAATTCTAAAGGGGGGGAGTGAGGCTCTTCATACAAACAGAATCCTGTCAGAGATTATCAGGGATGCTTCTGTTAATGCAGGAATCCCTGATGGATGGATTCAGCTTGCAGAAACCCGGCAGGAAGTTTCCCTGATGCTCGATATGGAAGATAAAATTGATCTTCTCATCCCCAGGGGATCAAACAGCTTTGTAAAATATATAATGAAAAATACAACAATACCTGTCCTTGGTCATGCTGATGGGATTTGTCATCTTTTTGTGGATAAAGATGCGGATGTTTCCATGGCTGTAGATCTGACAGAAGATTCCAAGACCCAGTATGTTGCAGTATGCAATGCCCTGGAAACCCTTCTTGTTGACAGTTCAATTGCTTCCGATTTTCTACCCCTTATGAAGGAGAAACTGGAAAGTAAAAATGTTGAGCTGAGAGGATGTGAAATTACCAGGAAGTTTATAGATATAAAACCTGCAGTAGAAGAGGACTGGAGCACTGAGTATCTTGATTATATTCTGTCGGTAAAGGTTGTAGATTCTCTGGATGATGCTATTTCACACATAAACAAATACGGCTCAGGGCATACAGATTCTATTGTTACAGGAAACGGAGAAAGTGCAGAGAGGTTTATGAATCTGGTGGATTCCGCAGATACCTTCTGGAACTGCAGTACCCGGTTTTCGGACGGGTTTAGATATGGTCTGGGTGCGGAAGTAGGGGTAAGTACCAATAAGATACATGCAAGAGGTCCTGTTGGCCTTGAGGGGCTTGTAATATATAAATGGAGGTTAAAGGGTAACGGACATAAAGTTGCAGATGATTCGGTTGGCAATAGTACTTTTACCCATAGAATTATAGAAAAAGAGTACAAGAGATCCCTTTAATGAGAAATTTTGAGGGGCTCCAAAGGGTTGTTATTAAAATTGGAACTAATTTACTGACAAACAGTAAAGGTTTTGATATTGACTATGTTCATTCCATAAGTTCACAAATTGCAGGATTGCAAAAGAGGGGGCTTCAGGTCCTTCTTGTCAGTTCCGGTGCCATTGGAATGGGGGCAGGCGAAATAGGACTTAAATCAAGGGTCAGGGATATAAAGATGCGACAGGCCTGTGCTGATATTGGCCAGCCCCTTCTTATGCATCAGTACAAAGAGTCTTTTAGTAATTTTGACATCTCTATAGCACAGGTTCTTATTACTCGGGAAGTTTTAAATAATCGAACAACATTCCTGAATCTCCGGAACTCTGTGGAAACACTCCTTTCCCTGGGAATTATCCCGATATTCAACGAGAATGATTCAGTTTCCACAGATGAAATCGGATCTGCCTTTGGTGACAATGACAGGCTGAGTGCACTTGTTGCTTCTAAAATAGATGCTGATCTCCTAATAATACTTACCGATATTGATGGTTTGTACAGTGGGGATCCAAGAAAGGATTCAGATGTCACCCTGATCTCCAGTGTTTCCGAGCTGACCCCGGAGATCCTGGCCTATGCAGGAAAAGCAGGATCTGAATTTTCGACTGGAGGGATGCAGACTAAACTTCAGGCCGTCAGCATTGCAGCAAATGCAGGCTGTAAGACGATTCTTGCCCATGGTGGGAAAAAAGATATCCTCTTACGTCTTATTGATGGAGAAGATGAGGGAACTGTCTTTCTGTCGGGAAAGAAGCTGGCAGCCAGATCCAGATGGATTCTTCATAGCGATACTACCGGCCGGATTAATATCGATGATGGTGCGCTGAAAGCAATCAGACTAAGAAAGAGTCTTCTTCCATCGGGAATTATTTCGGTAGAGGGTACTTTCAAAGATGGAGATGTTATCTCTATTAATGGAATAGCCCATGCTGTGAGTAATTTTACAAGTACGGAAATTGAAAATATTATCGGTCATCATTCAAAGGATATATCTTCCATTATTGGTGAGGGGCACCGGGACGTAGTTGCCAGACCTGAAGATATTGTGTTTATTGAATGAAGTTTTCTGCGGGAACCGAGTTGTCCTGTAACTGAAGATTCCTTTAACTCAATTAGGTATGTGCCGATATAAGCTATTCGGGGAAGCCTCGTAATGGTAGAAAACCAACATTACGAATGGCTCTCATTGAGGAGTTGAATATTAGGACGGTTGGTAGCGAAAACTTTATTGAATGAAGTTTTCTGCGGGAACCGAGTTGTCCTGCAACGCAACATTCCTTTAACTCAATTAGGTATGTGCCGATAAAAACTGTATGAGTACTACTGTCTTTATAAATGCAATGGATCTGACTGAATATGCCTATAAGAAGCTGCCCTGTGGCACTACAGCCTTTGATTCTGTTATCAAAAGTGCAGAAAGCCTTCCTGATCTGAAAAAAATTGTAATTATTGCCAGAAAAGATTTTATCAGGGAAGGGAACTTCAGTATAATTGAGCCCCAGGGGAGAGATATGCACAGCCTGATAAGAGTTTTTCAGGAAGAAATAGGGGATTCGGAAAATCTATTCTATTTGTATGGGGATGCGCCTTTACTTAATTCTGCGGTTTTTGAGCGAATGTACCGGAACCATAATCAGTATTTTGCCTCCTATACATTTGCTGATGGTTTTCCCTATGGAATGGCTCCTGAGATCATTAAAGGTTCAGTCCTTGATCAGCTTCTTGGACTGGCAGAAAAAAACAGTATCCCAATATCACGGAAATCACTCTTTGAGCTGATAAAGATAGATATTAATTCATTTGATATAGAAACAGAAATTTCAAGAATTGATCAGAGAATGCTGAGGGTTTCATTAACTGCAGATACAAAGCGAAATTATAATCAGCTCTGTAGAATAATGGATAATTTAGATTCTGACAGCATATCGGATGAAGATCACCTTATTGACCTTCTTGAAACAAGTCAGATACTTTTGAGAACAGAGCCTTCATTTATTAATGTTCAGATAACAGGAGGGTGTTATCAAACCTGCTCATACTGTCCCTATCCTGATATGGGTGGAGATATCATTAACAGGGATGATGAGATGAGCATCGATCAATGGATAGAGATCCTCGAAAAGGTGGGAGAGTTCAGCGATGATGCGGTATTCAGTGTTTCTCTGTGGGGGGAACCTTCCAGACACAGTAATTTTTTAGGTATAGTAAGTTCTCTTTTGGAAAGAGAGAAATTTAGGCTTATTATTGAAACATCAGGAATTGGCTGGGATCCTAAAATCCCTGAGGCAATTTCAAAAATTTCGCAGGGCAGAGTTGACTGGATATTATCAATTGACGCTGATAATGCAGAGTCCTACAGCCGTGTAAGGGGCGACGGATGGGATGAAGTTGTGAGTACAGCCGAATATCTTCATGAACTCTTTCCGGAAAACTTATATCTCCAGCTGGTAAGGATGAAAGCCGAGGAGGAGCATCTGGAGAACTTCTATCGGGGATGGAAAGAGAAAGGTTATAAAATGATAATTCAAAAGTATGACCATTTCTGCAAAGTTCTTCCGGACAGACGGGTTACAGACCTTTCTCCTGTAAGAAGATTCCCCTGCTGGCATCTTAAACGGGATCTGAATATTCTTATTGACGGAACAGTTCCTCTCTGTCGGGAGGATCTGAAAAAAAAGTATAAAATGGGAAATATATTTAAAGATAAAATTGATCTTATCTGGAAAAATGGTGAATCTGTATATATAAACCATCTGAATGGTGAATATTCTGATCTTTGCAGGGGATGTGATGAATACTATACCTACAACTTCTAGGAACCCCAGGATTCCCTATACTATGGTAGGGGGAAGGAAAAGTGATAAAGATCTCAGCCTTTCACCTGTTATAAGTATCCTTGTTCTTAACAGGGGGGGAAGACCGTACAAAGCTGAATATCTAAAACATCTGGAATCTCTGGGGGGGATAGAAATTATATCAATTCAGGGTCCGGGGGTGAGTTATGATGTTGAGTCCCTTTCTCTGAGATTTCCTCAGATACGGTTTTTGGTGTTAGGTGCAGATGCTTCTCCCGGGGAACAGATAAACATTGGTATGATAGAGGCTTCCGGGAGAAATCTTATGGTATTCTGGGATGATATGCGGCCGGGATACCGTTTTACCGAAAGATTTTTACACAATATTGATAAAACTTCTGTTCTATGTAGTGTTCCAATACTTCAGAGTACAAGATATGAGACTGTTCCTTCTCTCATGGCACCTGCTTTTCACGGCAGTCGTTTGAAAATGATATCTCTTATGCCCAGTGCCCATGGTGCGGAAACTCTCTATCCTTTTGATTATGCAGGAATATATAATAAGGAAAAATTTTTATTAAGTGGTGGCTTTGACTATAATATTGAAAATCAATATTGGCAGAAGATGGATTTTGGTTTCCGGGTACACATGTGGGGAGAGTCAATAACATTCAATACAGGTGTTAAAATAGAGTATCTTATAGAACAGTTCCCAGAAGATACGACCCCTGATCAATACTATAAATATTTTTACCTGAAAAATTTGATAGTCAGATTTTCCGGTGATAATGCATCAATATCCTGGTCAAAATTTTTATCCTACTCTTTCAAGTCCGGTACATCCTTCCTGGCATCTCTGAAGGATTTTAAGGCTGCCAGAAACTGGGTAGATATAAATAAATTCAGATTTTCATGTGATGCGAGACAGGTTACAGATCTTTGGGAGGTTAAGGAATGAAAACAGCAGTTTTTCTACAGGTCAGGGTTGGTTCTACCAGGCTTCCCGGAAAAGCCCTGCTTCCTCTGGAAGGCCTTACTGTCATTGAGCATGCAATGAGAAACCTCATGGATGTTAATGCAGATGTATTTGCAATTCTTACAGAACCGGAGAGCAAATCCCAGCTTGCAGGACTTGCAGAAAAATGGGGATATAAACTTTTTATAGGGGACAGAGAAGATGTTCTTAAGAGGTATGCAGATGCGGTTAAATATTTTTCTGCGGAAACGGTAGTCAGAGCTACTGGTGATAATCCTTTGGTTTCAGGATCTCTTGCAAATGATATCATAAGGTACCACAATCTAAAGAATGCCGATTTCAGTGCATTTACGGGAATGCCTCTTGGTACAGGAGTCGAAATATTAAGGGGTGAATCTATACTGCAGGCAAATGAGCTTTCTACAGATCTTTACGAAAGGGAACATGTCTCCCCCTCACTCTATTTTAGGGAAAGTAAATTTTATATTAACAGAGTTCCGGTATCCGGTGAATATTACTTTCCGGAAGGGAGAGTTACTCTGGATACCATAGAGGACTACAATTATCTTAAAAATATTTTCCGACAGTTAAATAATTGTAAACAAATTAATATTCAGACACTTGTTACCTGGTTAAGGATGAATATGCCTGTAAATAATTACGCTCTGGCTCAGTAATATATGGCGGGAAAATCATTTCTCCTTGTCCCCTTAAGTAGAGCGGACAGCGGAACAGGGCATTTAAGGAGAATGATCAGCCTGTACCACCATCTGAAGGAAGGAGCTTCATGCTCGATCTATACAACAAAGGGGGAAAGTTCAGAAATTCAAAAATCTCTTATTTCGTATTCAGTCAGTTCAGATGATTTGATTGTTTCTGAAGATACGGGTTCCGACAGATGGGATTTTATTATAATTGACTATAGGAAGACTCCCGGATCACTCTTTGATTATTTCAGAGGCAGGGGTAGTCTGATAGGAATTGATGAAGGGGGAGATTATCGAAGTGAATTCCAGTTTCTTATAGATATTCTACCTTCCCTGCCAAATAGAATTCAGGCAAATATTTCTTCCCCGGGGTTGCTGAATCTTCCTCCGAAACATGAATATCTGAAGGTTGAAAAAGAGTATAAAAAGATTCTGATTACCTTTGGGGGTGAGGATCCTTTGGATCTTACCTCCAAAATCCTCATGTTTATACAGAAATATGGTTACTTCAGGAGTGCAGAAATTACTGTTGTTACCCAGAGTAGTTCCATAAAGGAATCCGGTGAAGATAGATTAAAAATTCTTATCAGTCCGGAAAATCTTAAAGATATGCTTGTTGATTACGATTTAATTATTACAAGTTTTGGGATTACAACTTTTGAGTCCCTCTCTTCCGGAGTCCCTTTCCTTCTATTAAATCCTGAAAAATATCATGAGAAATTATCAATTTTCTGTGGATTCCCTACATTGGGAGTGGTACTGCCTGAAAAGAAAAGAATGGATAAATTTCTTAAATCAGGAGTCTCCTACTTAGATCTGCAGCAAAAATATATTACCCGGACAGATCAGAATCTTGGAAATATTATTGGAAATCTAAAAAAAGGGAAAACCAATTGCCCTGTCTGTACCAATTCAGGTTTCAAAAACAAAATAATCTGCAGGACTGGAGCAGGAACCTATTACAAATGCAGAAGATGCAGGATTATATATCTTCTCCCCTTAATATCTTCCAGTAATAGTTATAGAAAAGAATATTTTTTTGAAGAGTATAAAAAGCAGTATGGGCGGACATATCTGGAAGATTTTAGAAAAATAAAGACTTTTGCAGCTGAGCGTCTGAATATTATAAACACTCTTGGGAAAAAATCTCAAACCGGATCCCCCTCTTTACTGGATGTAGGTTGTGCATATGGTCCTTTTCTTGCAGAAGCAGAATATTTTGGATACACTCCCGAAGGGGTAGAAATTATACCCGAAGCAGCAGAATATGTTCGATCCAATCTTGGTTTTCCTGTTTTCAGCACCTGCTTTGAGGAGCTGGAAACTGAAAAGCAATTTGATCTGCTGACAATGTGGTATGTCATTGAACATTTTGATAAGCTTGATTCTGTTTTAATCCAGGTAAATAAATTACTAAAGTCTGGTGCTGTTTTTGCGTTTTCAACACCTGAAAGTACAGGAATTTCAGGACTTAAGGATCTGAAATCTTTTTTGAGAGGGAGTCCTTCGGATCATATTACGGTCTGGAGCACCAGGGCTGCAAAAAAGATTCTTCCTGGCTTTGGTTTTAGAATTAGAAAAATTCGAATAACAGGTCACCATCCTGAAAGATTTCCTTTTTTTAGGGTGCTGGAGCTTATATTTGGAGAAAAGGGTATACTTATTTTGAGTAAATTATTTAAATTGGGTGATACTTTTGAAGTATATGCTGAAAAAATAAGGGAATATAATGGCTAGGACAACAGTTCTTATATTAGGCGGAAGTGTAATGCAGATTCCTGCTATAAAATATGCAAAAGAGATGGAATGGGATGTTATTGTAGCCGATGGTAATCAGGATGTCCCAGGAAAGGATTATGCGGATTACTTTGAACCCATTGACTTGAAAAACATCGAAGATATGATAAAAATGGCTCGTGGTTACAGGGCAGTCGGCTCTCTTGATGCTGTTTTTACTGCAGGAACTGATTTTTCTGAAACAGTTGCAAGAGTTGCTGCTGCAGCAGGGTTGCCTGGAATCACTATTGATGCATCTATAAATGCAAGTAATAAGGGAAGAATGAGAGAAGTCTTTCTGAAAAACGGAATTTCTTCTCCTCTGTTTTTAACTGTTGACAATATTTCAGAATTTGAATGCAGTATTGTTAAGGAAAGAGGTTTACATTTTCCTCTTGTAGTAAAACCTGTTGATAATATGGGTTCCCGGGGGATACAGAAATCAGAGAACTGTGATGAACTTATTACCTCAATAAAGACAGCTGTCTCTTTTTCCCGATCAGGTTCTGTTATTTTAGAGGAGTATCTGGATGGGAAAGAATTCAGTATAGATGCTCTTGTGTATGATGACAAAATAACTATATGCGGATTTGCTGACCGGCATATTTTTTATCCTCCCTATTTTATTGAAATGGGACATACTATTCCGTCAGATATTGATGAAAATACAGCGACGGAGATCATTCAAGTATTTAAAGCAGGGGTCAGGGCTTTAGGGATAACAGAGGGTGCTGCAAAAGGAGATATCCGGTTAAGCCGTGGGAAAATATATATTGGAGAGATTGCAGCACGATTATCCGGAGGGTATATGTCAGGATGGACCTTTCCCTATTCCTCTGGTGTTCCTCTTACAAAAGCCGCTTTAAAAATTGCAGCAGGCCAGTCTCCTGGCGATCTGAGTCCTGTTTTCTCCCGGTTTACGGCAGAAAGAGCGTTCCTGTCTATTCCTGGAGTAGTTTCGCTCATTGAAGGTGTTGGTGATGCAAAGACTCTTCCCGGTCTATACGATATTTTCCCGAGGGTTGTTCCCGGGGATCATGTTAGATTTCCTGAAAATAATGTGGAAAAAGCCGGAAACTGTATTGCAGTAAGTGAGGATCGTTCTGCTGCTGTAAAATCTGCAGAGGAAGCCTGTAGGACGATTTTTGTCCGGCTGGAAGCCTGTAATATTAAAACAGAGGAATTCCTATTCGGATCTTACCAGAAATGGGTACAAAATGCGTTCACTCTGGAAGATAGTATTAATCTTGATTTTCTCGAAAAAATCCCTGATTATGAGTTAAATTCTTCTAAAAGTATAACCATACTGCAGCTGCCGGATTTAAACCGGGAATATTCTACAGAGTGGCATGGAAAGAGATTGAATAGAGCTTTCCAGGATGTTCTGGAGATGGATTATGGTGATTATACTGTGAATCAAACCCGTATTTCTACCTTAAAGGCAAATAGTGGAAATAGGCGTAATGGAGTTGTTTTGGGTAAGATCTTCTACCATGCTTTTCTTCGGGGAGGGATACAGGGAGGAGTCTGGGTAATAGATTCGGCTTTGAAGATCTTAAGTGAGAAAAAAAGTTTGTCGGAGTTATTTTCAAAATGGAAAAAATATTAACTGCAGCTGCTTTAATTCTTCTAATCTCTGTCTATAGTTTTACAGAAGAGGTATCCACGGAGATGATCTCTATTAATGAAATTATTGAAACTACCGGTGCGGAATTCAGATGGGATCCTTTCAGATTTTTGGGTGAACTTTCCTTGTCTGATCAGACTGTTATTTTTCAACCAGGAATACCTTTCCTTCTGATCAATTATTCAGAAAAAACTGAAACTGTCAGTGTTGTAAGGGGCAGGGAGGGTGGAATATATTTCTCCAGGGAAGGGGCTGATATCATTATTGATCTTTTCAGTTCTGTTTCAGTCCCTGTAAGTATTGTAAAAGTAAAAGCCATAATAATAGATCCGGGGCATGGAGGAAAGGATCCGGGAGCTGTTGGTCGTTTTCATTTGGATGACGGGCAGTTTGAACTGAAGGAAAAAGATGTTGTTTTATCTGTAGCCATGAATGTAGCGGAAAGACTGAAAAGCACCTACAGTGATAAGCAGGTCATTCTTACAAGATCCACAGATGAATTTATTAGTCTTGAACAGCGGACTGTAATTGCAAACAGCATAGAACTTGGAGAGAATGAGGCAATAATATTTGTTTCGGTTCATGCAAATGCATCTCTAAATCCCAGAGCCAATGGGTTTGAGGTCTGGTATCTGCCTCCTGAGTACCGTAGAGATTTACTTGATGACAGTACTATCGAAAGTGAATTGAGTGATGTAGTTCCCATTCTAAACACAATGCTGGAAGAGGAAATAACTGTAGAGAGTATTCTGCTTGCCCAGAGTATACAGAAAGGTCTTACTGTCTCCATTGGAGACAAAATAGAGGACAGAGGTCTTAAAGAGGAGTCATGGTTTGTAGTCAGGAAAGCAAAGATGCCGGCTGTTCTGGTAGAGCTTGGTTTTATTACAAACCAGAAAGAAGCTCTTACTTTAAGGGATGAATCATACTTGAAGAAAGTCGGCGAAGGGATCTATAATGGCATAAGTGGTTTTATTAACCATTTTGAGATGCAATACTTTCCCGGGGAATAATAAATGAATCTAAAAAAGAATAAAATAACTCTGCTGTTCATATCTGTTTTTGCTTTTCTGCTGCTATTCTCTACAGCATTTTATATTATTAACGGGAGCAGAACCATCAGACGAGTTCTTTTCTTCCCTGGTAGAACCAATTATTCCGGGGAGGTGCGACGACTTCCACTGCAGGCATCAGTTGAAGATGATGTTGAATTATTTGTAAAGGAATTAATTTTAGGCCCCTTTCAGATTGATCATTCGAGGGTTGTTCCTGAAAATACCAATCTTAAGAATCTGATGATAAGGGAGAAATCATTGCTTTATATTGATTTTTCAGCCGATTTTATTGTTCACGAAGATGAATTTACTATTCTTCCGGAAGAAATGAAGATTTTGATTAAAAAGAATATTGTATATAATTTCCCTTTTTTAAAGCAAATTTCAATCTCAGTTGATGGTCAGTCCCTTTAGGAACAGGAAAATCGTTATTTAATAGCATATGTGTTTAAAAAAAAAGAAAAATCGTTGACAAACAAAAATCATTGCGTATAATTTTAGATACTTATTGAAAATGGTTTTAAAGGAGCAATGGATGAAACGGTTCGGAATTCTTCTTGGTATCATGCTTATTGCAGTTAGTTTTTCGGTTTCTGCTGTAGAGTCAGTTCTTATCGATTTCTCTACACTGACAGCAGATATGGAAGATGGAAACAATAGTGCTACAACTGTAGATTTTTCTGGGAAAGCCGGTGTAGGCTACACAGACGAAGAAAAACAGCTTATGAAGACCTCTTTGGCAATTAAGAATTGGGATGTAGTTCTTAATTCTTCTGCAAGGACTGTCATGAATCAGAGGCTGTCATATACTATGGAAGCCCCTGTCAGGGCAGATGCATTAAATTATGGCGGTGACACAGTAATGGGTATAAGGGTACATTTCCCTGAAGATCCATTCAATGCCTATGCAGTAGTGCAGCCCCCCTTCATGATACCGGGGTATATGCAGAAAGATGAGAATGACAAAACTGGAAGCAAGTTCGACGGCTTTGGTATAGTCAAAAATGTCGGTGCAATTAAGAGTATTGCAGTATCTGTCTATGGGAGTAACTTTACAAATGGTCTTGGTTTAATTCTAAGAGATCAGAACGGTGTTGAGAGAAATATATTTCTTGATTACCTTGATTTTAAGGGATGGAGAGATCTGGGTTGGGTAAACCCTTCATATATAGACGATATCAGAAACAGGGAATTGAAAAAGTATCCCCTCTATCCACGAACAACACCTATGCAGCAGCTTATTGGTTTTATTCTCTATAAGGATGCAGCACAGGATGGTGGTGATGTAATTACCTATATCAAGGATGTAACAATCAAATATGATTATGCTGTACTTCCTGGTGTTGATGACATTGACAACGAAGCTCTATGGGGTATTCTAAGTCAAAGAGAGGAGTCAAGAAGAACTGCTGAATGGAGTAAACTTGGTGAAATCCAGGTATTGAGAGCTCTTGAAGATAAGCTTATCGATAAAACAGATAATACACAGGAATAAACAATAGTATATTTACTAGAGCTAAAGCCACCTCCTATGGGGGTGGTTGTTGACTGGTATTATACAGACAGGCTCCCGGTTATCGCGACCGGGAGTTTTTTTGGTTGATCACAGATTGGTAGAGAAGGGCATTTGGGGGGGTATAATGATAATAAAATATGAGCTTGTTTAATAAACCCAGACAGACAGTGAACTACTTCAACAGATCAAGATCAAGACTGACCCCTGTTGTCAGACGGAATAAGAAAACACCCGGACCGGAATTAGCAAGAGTTAAAGGGGTTGCATCACTGTAACCAAAAGAATAAATATTGCTTTCCATGTTTGTAATTAATTCTATTCCGTCCGAAACTTTAAAAGTGAAATTAGTTCCCAGTATGAGTGAATTTAATCTGTTCTCTGTTGTGGAGGTGGCTCCGGAAACAAGATAGGTTCTTGAAACTGTCTGGTAGGCAAATGATACAAGTGTCCTTAATGGAACATTTTTTTGAAACATATCAATCTTAAAAGCATACTCTCTGAAGCTGTCATCAACTTCAAGGGTGCTGGTCTGTTTTGTAATAAAAGACTTGGAAGTAATACTGAATGAACATATTGCATTCGGAATATAGTATCCTATAGCTATCTCATTAAATTCCTGAATGTAATCCCCAGCTTTAATAAATCTGGAACCTATGGAACTGTCTGCTTTAAGGGATGCATAAATAAATCCTGGAAACTCAACCTGAACAGATGTTGAAATTCCGGATTTCATTGGTGTCTGGGCAGTATTGAAAAGTCCGAAAAATGGTCCAAGCCCAAGTTTAAAAAAACTATGCTGATATTCGAAAAGTGTAAAAGTAGTATATCTCAGTATAGGATCATAGAATACTCCGGCTTTTAAGATAATATCATCACTGATATTATCCTTTCCGAAGATACTGATTCCCCAGGGATAATAGGTTCCGGAGAATGTAGAGACTGTAGAGGTGTCAGTCTTATCAAACGAAATATCACTTATATGAAAGAGTGTTGAGATTTCCATACCGGAAACCGGGATCAGGAAAATAGTTATAAAAAGTAAAACAAAAATAAATTTTTTCATCTAGAACTCCGCCTTAACACTGATGACTCCCTCAAACATTTCATTAAGGGAATAGGGTAACAGTTGTGTATTTAACATAAGATTCCAGATAACACCGGAAGTAATAACACTAAGATATGGGGAAATAACAACACCGAATTGGTTGCTGCCTCCCGAACTTGAGTAGGTTGCTCCCCCTTCCAGTCCTCCATAGAAGGTACTTTGTAAGGGATCCCCGATTAGAAAATTTATATGGACATCAGATGATCCTGCATCTGCAGTAGGGTACTGTAAATAAAATCCGGGATGTAGAAAAAGTGTAAGAATAATTGTCATATTATTTAGTTTAATTCTCGGTTCAAACAGGAAAAATAATCTATTTATGTCAAATGTCACCGCAGGATCCCATTGGGGTATCCCTATCTGGGCAAAAAATTCACCTGTACTCCCGGGACTGTAGTAGAAAAGAAAACCAGCCCTGTACAAACCCATGGAGGAAGCGGGAAAACTTCCCCCCAGAAAACCTTCAATTTTAACTTTATCAAAATTCATGAGTACACGAAGATCACTGGAAAAGTAACCATCACCTAAATAGCCATCCTGGTATATATAGGCAGATGAGTTTATCCTGTCGCTGCCGAAATTGGTGGAAAGTTTAAATCCTGTTCCGTTTATTCTGTGAATTCCATCAAATTCACTATTTGGGAAATATAAATACCCTCTGTAACGGGTGTTTATTGGAACTGAACCAAATAGAGTTGGGAAATCATCTCCGGAACCAAGTACATCTGTTTTTCCTATGAAATAGGTGAGTTCGGTTGTAGAAGAAAATAGATCACGTATTGCAATTTCTGCTGACTGAAATTTAAGGTAGGTCTGATTGGAGAGAAATGTGGCAAGCTCCTGGGAAGTCCCGCTATAATCGGAAATATCTGCACTGGAATATCCAAGATCCATACTGTCGAAGCCAAGAATTAGGTTGCCTCCAAGCTTATATCCGCCTCCTACACGGAGATCAACCTTTCCCCTTGTTGTTAAAACAGGAATCCCGTTTGATAAAATTGCCCGGGAAATCAGTTCCATATTAGTTACATCTGTTTCAGCAGAAAATAGATTAAATGACAGAACAATAAGGAAAACAATAATCAGTAAAAAGACTCTTTTCGTACACAAGTTCATTTTGATACTCCCATCACCATATATTATACCTCTTTTATTAAAAAATTAAAGTCAATTAATATAAGTATCGAAAATATTGGGAATTAGATTGACGCTTTTGATTTATTATTTAAAATCGTACTTGACTTTAGCTTGTCAATATAAGATGATTATTCCTGATATGAGTGATTATTTAGATCCTAATAACGAAGAGTTACTAAAAGATTTTTATGTAGAAGCAGAGATGCAGGTGGAAATTCTGGAACAGAATATACTTGTTCTGGAATCTAATCCCGGTAATATGGATGCTGTTGATGAGATATTCAGAGCTGCCCATACCCTTAAGGGTGCTTCTGCAACAGTACAGATGAATGAGCTGGCAGGTTTTACTCACATTGTGGAGGATGTCCTTGATGAAATCAGGGAAGGATCCATAAAGGTTTTTCCAGTCACTGTGGACATTCTTCTGGAGGCCATTGATCTGATAAAAGAGATGCTGAGTTGCAGATCAGAAGGGACTGTCTACGATGAAGATATTTCCGGTCTGACAGGACAACTCAAGGGACTCCTTGACGGGAGTTCTGCTTCTGAAACGTCCTCTGGGGACACCATGAATGACACAGCAGAAAATAATACCGATTTAACACTTTCAGAGTATGAACTCCTTGAACTTCTCGAAGCAGCAAATGAGGGCGAAAAGGTTTATGCGATACGAGTAAATTTTAACGAAGATCACCCTATGAATTCCATTGGCGGAATCCAGGTATTTGCAGCTTCGAAAAGTGCCGGAATAGTTCTTAGAACAATGCCTGATTTTGAAGAGATTTATGAAGATGTTTTTCATCCTGAAATTGTATATTATGTTTCTACTCCAGTTCCCGAAGAGGAGCTGTCTGCAAAATTAAATATTCCCGGGGTAGTTACATCCCTTTCACTGGATGAGCTCTCTTCTTCTTCAGAAGGAATAACAGGGGCGTCAAAAACTGTAGAAACCATGAAGGCAACACCCGGTAACGGTAAAGCTGACCCGCAAATTGACGAAAAGAAAAATGAAGCAGCATCCTTCGGTGGATCTACCGAATCTGATGATGGAAAGTCTGAGAAGAAAGTAAAAAAGGAAAAAGAGTTAAAGAAAAGAAAAAACCTGGGTTCTGTTCTTCGTGTTGACAGCCGGAGAATTGATAATCTTCTTAACCTTGTAAGTGAGACTGTTATTACAAAAGCAACTTTCACTCAGATCGGGAATAATTTTTCCGAGGTTGAGGCCAGTCTGAATGATCAGGAAAGACTCTACAGAGACGGGCTGAAAAGGCTTATTAATTCATTCCAGAGCTATGTGGAACGAGCAGGAGAAGGACTCACTGCAAACGAGATAAAATCTGAGATGAATGACCAGTTTTCTGATCTTTTTGCAGCCTTTGAGGAGTCCAAATCCAATTTCAAGAATACCATAGTAAAATTCAGATCAACTTCGCAGAACCTTGCAAGAACAACCAGTGAGCTTCAGGAAGCAGTTATGCAGATCCGGATGGTTCCTATTAGTCAGATTTTTTCCCGTTTCCCACGGCTTGTCAGGGATGCTTCAAAATCCCTTAGCAAAAATATAAACCTGAAGATTATTGGTGAAGATACGGAACTGGATAAATCTGTAATCGAAGATCTTCTCGATCCACTTATTCACTGTGTCCGTAATTCTGTCGATCATGGCATAGAGATTCCTGAGGAACGTATTAGATCAGGTAAACCTCCTGAGGGAGAGGTAATACTAAAAGCCCGGAATGAGGGCAGCCTGATTATTATCGATATTGAAGATGATGGAAAAGGAATTGATGTGGAAGCTGTTCGTACTAAGGCTGTAGAACGGGGAGTAATCCATCCAAGTAAGGTTCTTTCCAATGTAGAGGCATTTAATTTAATTTTTGAACCTGGGTTTTCCACAGCAAAAAAAGTATCTGATATTTCCGGAAGGGGAGTTGGTCTTGATGTGGTTAAGCGAAAAATTGAAAAACTGAACGGTAATGTGAACGTATGGTCTGAGTTGGGTGTAGGGAGTAAAATTACTATAAAAATACCTCTTACTCTTGCAATTATCCAGGCTCTTCTTGTTCGGATAGGTAGCGAGGTCTATGCCATACCAATTACTTCTGTCATTGACAGTCATAGAATCAAACCGGCAGAAATAAAGCTTATTGATGGTTACGAAGTTATTGATGTACGGGAGGATGTTATTTCTCTGATACGACTTGACAGGCTGTTTAATATTCCCACAGAGTCATCAAGTGAATATAATTTTGTTGTAATTGTAGGAAGCGGTGATAAAAAAATGGGGCTTATGGTTGATTCTCTGATCGGTGAAGAGGATGTAGTAATTAAGCCCCTGAAGGACAGATATACAAGTTCTCCCGGAGTTGCCGGAGCAACAATTTTGGGAGATGGTATTGTTGCTTTAATTATTGATGTAAGTCAACTTCTTGATCTTGGTTTAAAGCAGGAGATAGAAAACCGAAGAAGACGTTCTGCTTCGATAATGTAAATAAGCGAAAGCCCGAAAGCGTATACGGAGAGAATGATGAACGCTGTAATTGAAAATAACGAAACTTTTGTAAATAAAAATCTTGAAAATATTAATTTTAAGATGGTTGCTTTTTCTCTGGCAGGAAAAGATTACAGTATTGATATAATGAAAATCAGAGAAATATCAAAAGCAAAACACTTCACCTATGTTCCCAATTCTCTTCCCTATGTTAAAGGTGTCTATAATCTGCGAGGTGATATTATATCAATAATTGACCTCAGAACTATGTTCAATCTTCCTACTGTAAGTTCTGACGGTAAGCAGTCAGATGAAATAATTATACTGAGACTTGAGGATTATCTTCTTGGAGTTATAGTTGATTCCATAGATAAGGTTGTTGGTATTGAATCGTCAACAATTCAGCCTCCCCATCCAATATTCGGTGATATTAATATTAAATTTATCCAGGGAGTAGTTGAGAAGGATCAACGGCTCTATATTATTCTGGATGTGGAAAGAATATTTGGTCAGGAAGCTTTAATTGATGAAGTTGCTCCTGCTGAATATCATGCTCCTGAGAGATTCTCGGAGGATAAGGTTGAAGAGATCAGTATGGGGTTTATTGCAGAAACACTGCGAACCTTTAGTAAGTTTAATGTAACAGATCTGAATAACAGATGGGTTGATAAACGTTTTGATGAGTGGAAAACCTTACGGGGGAACAGTTCCGAGGCACTGCAGCTTCATTCCGAAGCTGATTCTGATGAGTTTCTTTCTAAATTTTATTCTTCCGACACAGGACGGTTCTGGAGCGATGATTATAGAAATAGTGTGGGAACTTTATTTGAAAGTAATATGGCTGGTGCAATAAGAATCTGGAATCCCGGATGCGGAAAAGGCTATGAGACTTATTCCCTGGCAGCTCTTCTTTCCGAAAGGTATAAGGATGCCAGTATAAAGATTTGGGCCAACGATAAAGATCTAATGAGTATCTCCAATGCACCTAACCTTATAATTGATAAACAGAACCTACCGGAATATATGGATAAGTTTGTTATACCCGTAAATGATAAATTTCAGTTTGGACAGGAATTAAAGGATATAATTCTTTTTGAATATCATGATATTACCCATCCAAATACGTTTCCTGAAGTTGATATTATCATTGCCAGGGATATTCTTTCATTTCTTAGTTACAGTGATCAGCTTAGAATGATAGCGGAATTCAGAGAAAAACTTAAAAGTGGAGGTCTCCTGTTAATCGGTGAGAATGAAAATATATATTCTGATGACTGGAAGATGGTGAAAAGTTCAAATATAACTGCCTATAAAAAGGTATAATAATTTAAGGAGTTCTGTATGAGAGTTGAGTATATTAATCCATTTGTTGAAGCTGCCTTTGATATCTTGAAAGAGGTTCTTGGTGACGATGTGCAACGGGGAGAGCTTTATCTTAAATCAACTTCCAAATCAGTAATGGGTGTTGCCGCTTTTGTTGGTCTTGCAGGTAATGTAGAAGGCAGGGTTCTTTTTGATATGTCAATGGAAACTGCTCTTGCAATAGCTTCTGAAATGAATGGTGAAACCCTCACTGTTCTGGATGATCTCGGCAAAGCAACTATTACAGAGCTTGCCAATATGATAACAGCCCAGGCAGTAACAAAGCTTCATGACCTGGGATTTGTGTTTGACCTTACTCCGCCAGCTATTTTTACTGGTGAGAATATGGAAATTACCGATAATGAGGTAGAAGCTCTGATTGTTCCTGTAATTACCAAACAGGGAAAGATTGAAATTAATGTAGCTGTTCGAGAAAGAACTTAGGAGGAAGTTGCTGTGAAAACTAAAATGGATTTTCCAAGCATTAATGAGAGAAAACCGGAAGGACAAGGTGCTGGAGGTGAAGCCTATAAGGTTTTAATAGTTGATGATTCAATGTTTGTCAAAAAACAAATAAGCCAGATATTAACGTCAGAAGGTTTTGAAGTTGTAGGGACAGCTGGCGATGGTCTTGAGGGTCTTGAAAAATATAAAGAGCTTTATCCTAATGTAGATTTTGTGACTATGGATATAACAATGCCCAAAATGGATGGTATTTCATCTCTTGAGAAAATTCTGGAGTTTGATAAAGATGCAAAAGTAATCATGGTCAGTGCTTTGGGAAAGCAGGATCTTGTCAAAAAAGCCCTCATGATCGGTGCTAAAAATTATATTGTAAAGCCACTTGACCGTGTTAAAGTTCTGGAAAGAGTTCTTCAAAGTATCAAGTAGTATCTGGTATCGGTTTTAGGAAGTTTTGGGGGCGGCTAGCTCAGTTGGTTAGAGCACTTGCTCGACATGCAAGGGGTCACAGGTTCGAATCCCGTGTCGCCCATTTGAAATTTCTTGTAATATATAGAGTCAAAGCGGGGAAATTTATTTTTCCGCTTTTTTTTTGTTCTTTTGACAGATTGTGAAACGAACTGTAAAAATTACAATGCCATTCTGTAGATTGTTTCAAGATCCTGATCAGTATAGTTTTTTATTCCCCATTGTCCGCAGATAATGCGAGCCTGCTTTACAAGCTCATTAAAATCAGGGTTAGGAATACCTGCTTCTCTAAGATTCAGTGGACATCCTGTACGACCAATCCAGCTGCTGAAACGGTCAATAATTAAATTGCAGGCTGAATCTTCAGAGAGTCCATCAATCTCTCTTCCCATCATCAAAATATTTTTCCCGAATTGAATGATCCGGAGTGAGACAGATCCTTTTTTGTATCTTAACCAGGAAGGAAATATGGCTGACAGACCTGCACCATGAGGGATGTCATAAACAGCACTTAAAGGGTGTTCCAGCATATGGTTAGGAGTTTCCGCACCCTCCACTCCTGCATTGCACAATCCGTTCCATGCCAGGGCTCCGGCCCACATGAGAGAAGATCTGGCTTCAATATTGGTACTATCCTTTAGAACAATATCCAGGCTGGTCATTACTGCTTTAACCATCCCCTCAACAAAACCGTCCTGTACAGGAGCGAATTTATCAGTTGAGGTAAAGTAACCCTCCAGAAGGTGGCTCATAATATCAAAGCTGGCATATGCTGTGTAGTCCAATGGAATTGTAAGTGTAAGTTCAGGATCAAGAAAAGATACTGCAGGAACAATAAGGGGAGATCTTACACCGAATTTTTCATTAGTTTCGGTTTTGGTGAGCACACTTACCTGATTTGTTTCTGAAGAGGTAGCAGGGAGTGTCTGGACGGCAATTATGGGGAGAGCTGATTTGATTTCTGCCGTCTGGTCATAGAAGTCCCATAAATTACCTGAATAGCGGGCTCCGGCAGCTATAGCCTTGGATTCATCAATAACACTACCACCTCCGACACCTATTATCATATCAACATCTGCTGCTGTCGCTTTATCTTTACCCTCAAGGGCATGTTCCAATACAGGATTTGGTTTTACACCTGAATGTTCTGTAACAGTAATATTTGAATTTTTAAGAATTCTAAGTATTTCTGAGTGAAGACCACTTTCTTTTATACTATTTATCCCATAAACGAGAAGGGCATTTGTCCCCAGTTTACCGGCTTCGGTGCCAATATTTTTTAGAACACCACTGCCGAACAATATTTTTGTTGGAGAATAAAACTCAAAATTCTGCATTTAACCACCCCTTGTTCCTCTGTATAGATCTATTTGCGATCAGACTTTCAAATCCTAAAAGTCATAAACATTCCATAATTCCTGTATAAGTATATTAATGTTAACTGCTATAAACCATATCAGAATTAAATAGTTATTGTATATACCTGTCTAATAATTTTTGTCAGCAAAATTGATCCACCCACCAGCTTCAACCAGAGAACGGTCAAATTCAGAAACAGTAAAAGGGATCGATATTGATTTACCCCCTGATTTTAGCACAAAAACAGCCTTGGGAAAATCAGTTTCAATACTGGTTTTTAAACCCTTAAAGATTTTGAATATCTCTTCAATTGTTTCTTTATCGAGTTCAACTGCCATCATACCGCAGTTAAACATATTTTGTTTAAATATCCGGGCAAAGTTTTCAGCAAGAACCAGATTAATTCCATTAACTTCCAGCGCCCAGGGAGCATGCTCTCTCGAGGAGCCGCATCCAAAGTTTTCTCTTGTTATAATTACCGATTTCCCGGGTATATCTTTTGTAGTAAATCCTTCAAGCTTTAGGTCTTCAAGAAGATATGGTTTTAATGCTGCTTTTGTTATTTCAGTCAAATATTTTGCAGGAATAATTTCATCTGTATTTATATCAGATCTTTCAAGAAACAGAATTTCGCCATTAAAATTTTTCATATATGCTTATTTCTCCTCTAATTAGTCCAAATTGTCAGGTGTTGTAATGTACCCTGTTACTGATGTTGCAGCGGCTACTGCAGGGCTCATAAGATGTACCATACCGCCTTTACCCATTCTGCCATTAAAATTTCTGTTTGTAGTGGAGGCACATACTTCTCCTGCGGCAAGAACACCGTTACTCATACCCAGACATGCACCGCATGTAGGATTTGTAACACAGAAACCAGCTTCCATGAATATGTCGATCAGGCCCTCTTTCATGGCCAGTTTATAAACATCAGGAGTTGCAGGTGAGAGAATACCACGGACACTATCACTTATTTTTCTTCCTTTTAGTACAACAGCAGCTTCCCTTAGATCTTCAATCCTTCCATTTGTGCAGCTGCCTATATAGATCTGATCTACCTTTATTTTTTCTTCAGTATTTACTTCCTGTACCTGATCGGGCTTATACCCAACAGTCATCATTGGTTTAAGGTCTGTAATATCATGGACAATTATTTTTGTGTATTCTGCATCTGCATCAGAATGCCATTTTTCAAAATCAGAGAGAGCTTTCTCTTTTGATTCATAATCATCCTTTATAAATTTCCAGAGGTATTCAACTGTAGTGGAATCAGGATAACATATACCGCTTGTTCCTCCAGCCTCAATTGCCATGTTGCACAGAGTCATTCTCTCTTCCATGCTCATTTTTTCAACGACAGGACCTGTAAATTCCATTACCTTATTTGTCGCTCCGTTGACACCTATTTTACCAATGACAGACAGTATTACATCTTTGGCAAATACTCCTTTCCGAAGGATACCTGTTATGTTGATTTTTATTGTTTTCGGATAATGAAAGGCACAAACACCTTTTAATATACCAACTTCCAGATCTGTAGTTCCCACTCCAGCTGCAAATGCTCCGAATGCACCGTGAGTACAAGTATGAGAGTCACCCATAATTATAGTATATCCGGGTCTTACAAATCCCTTTTCAGGAAAGAGAGCGTGGCACACGCCATTTTTACCAATATCAAAAAAATCTCTGATATTTTGATTTCTGGCCCATTCCCTCATTATTCTTGCCTGAGTGGCTGTTTTAGAGTCTTTGGAAGGTGTTACATGGTCTATTACAGCTTTGATTTTCGTAGAATCAAATACACGATCCATCCCCCTTTCCTTAAGGTCATTTATTGCAACAGGGGTTGTAATCTCATGGCAGAATACAGCATCCAGCTGGATAACATTAATATCCCCGGATGGATTATCAATTCTATGCGTATCAAAAATCTTCTCAGCAATTGTTTTTCCCATTTCTAACCTCAATTTAAGTATCTATCAGATAAATTATTACTCTTTAGAGTCAGTTTTTAAAATCTGTTTTTTGCAGGATCCTCTACATCAAGCAGCTTTGTCGGAAGCCGAAAAGCTACTATTATTTATAAAGAAAAAATCCCATAGAGTAAATAGGTGACAGCTGTCTGCACTCTACACCGGTCATAATAGCAACAGTTTAACTTTTCGACCCCATGACAGCTTCTTGAAAAGCAATAGTTTTGCAGGAAGTTCTTTAAAAATACTTTTTCCTTATACCCCTATGGAAAGTTAAGAGTGAATTCCGTTCCATTGTTCCTTTTTACGGATATATTCCCTGCTAACTGGTCAGTTAAGATATGCACTAACTGCAAACCCGTTGACTCGGTGCTGTATATGTCAATATCTTCAGGAAGTCCTTTCCCATTATCCTTTTCAGAGTGAACAGAATCCATTTTCCGCCATACATGAGGCAATATGTGCATAGTGATGCTGGATTTCTGTTTTCGGTAAGTCATAGTCTGCAAAAAAACGTGTGGTCATATAATCGGGATGCAGATCCTGTGCAATCAGGGAAGGTGAAAGGCGGTAG
>JAJRQE010000047.1 GCA_024280415.1 Spirochaetota bacterium
AACAGATATGTTTTTTTTAGTGGAGACCTGGATACTTTTGCCCATGAACGATGGCAAATGGAGCAGGGACTTAAACTTGCAATAACAAATGGTGAAATTGATATGTATTATCAGCCTATTGTTGATATAAAAGGTAATCCAAAGGGGTTTGAGGCTCTTATACGTTGGTTTCATCCTGTCAGGGGTTATATCCCTCCGGTAAAATATATACCTATAGCCGAGGAAACTGGTTTTATTATTCCCATGGGTAACTGGATTCTTGAAACTGCATGCAGAGGTCTTCAAAGGATTAATTCCACTTCCTGGGGGAAAGATCATTATGTGTCGATTAATCTTTCTGCCAGACAGTTTGATCATAAGGATCTGGTGGATAATATAGATAAAGTAATTCAAAGAACCGGCGTTAATACCACGAATTTACGCTTTGAACTGACTGAGACGAGTATAATGAGTGCCCCTGAACGGATAAGCTCAATTATGAATGAGATAAAAAAAAGATACAGTGGGATAAAGTTTGTAATTGATGATTTTGGAACAGGTTATTCATCTTTGAGCTATCTTTCCGATCTTCCTGTAGACAGTCTTAAAATTGATATCTCATTTGTATCCAGACTTTTTCAGAAGAACAACCAAAAAATTGTAAATTCAATAATAAATTTGTCTGAAAGTCTGGAGCTTGAAGTAGTGGCGGAAGGAATAGAAGATGAGAAACAGGTTGGCTACTTCACAGAAAAAAAATGCAACTCCCTTCAGGGATTTCTATTTAGCAAGGCTTTAAGTCTAAAAGATATTGATCTGATCTATTCAAATGCTGACTGAAACGAAAATTCAGATAGATCTGCGTATGCATTTTAGTTCTGAAGCCTCTGCTAAATTCCCACGTATCCACGCTTCATCAATAATTTCCCTTTCAAGCTGAAACTCCATATCATTCAGAAAACGTTCCTCCATATTGTACAGATCAGATTCCAGTTCTCCTTTCCATATTATATTGGTCAGTTCTTCAGGGTCGTGATTGTTGGAAAGAATACTTTCTGTTAAGCGATTTGCGAGCATCCATCGGATATCACTTATTTCGAGGCTGTATTCATCTAATAATTCCTTTATTAGACTATTCATTTTTCTTATCCAGTTTTTTTCGTTCATGTGCAGAAAGAGCTGCTTTTCGGATCCGAATGCTTATGGGGGTTATCTCCACAAGCTCATCATCCCTTATAAACTGCAGAGCCCTTTCGAGGGTCATTGTAAGTATAGGTGATAAAACAACGGCTTCATCCTTTCCAGATGCTCTCATATTTGAAAGTTTCTTGGTTTTAGTTGGATTTACATTCAGATCGCCCTCTCTGTTGTGCTCTCCTATTATCATCCCTTCGTAGACCTTGGCTCCTGCAGTAATAAACATATTACCCCGGGGTTCAAGGTTAAATAACGCATATGGAACTGCGGTTCCTGATCGGTCGGAAACAAGGGATCCCGAGTATCTGTTTGCAAAATCTCCCTTATACTTATCATATCCGGCAAATGATGAGTTCATCATTCCGGTACCTCTGGTGTCAGTCAGGAATTCATCCCTGTATCCTATAAGAGCTCTGGCGGGAGTACTGAATTCAAGCTGAACCCTTCCGTCATCATGATTTGTCATATTTACAAGTTTTGCCTTCCTTCGGGATAATTTTTCTGTAACAATACCCGTAAAAGCTCCTTCACATTCTATATACAGATGTTCCATTGGTTCAAGCTTTTCACCGTTTTCATATTTAAAAATTACCTGAGGACGTCCCACATTAAGTTCAAAACCCTCTCGTCGCATAGTTTCGATAAGAATTGCCATTTGAAATTCTCCACGTCCTTTTACAATAAAGCTTCCCTTATCTGCCGATTCTTCAATCTGAATAGAGACATTCAGAAGGCTCTCCTTTTCCAGTCTGTCCTTTATTTTACCAGGCTGAACAAGTTTGCCCTCAGTTCCTGCCAGGGGAGAAGAATTTCTTGCAAAATTCATAAAAACTGTTGGTTCGTCGACAGTAATTCTTGGAAGAGCCTTTGGTTCTTCCTTTGTACATATTGTATCACCAATATGTACGTCCTCAATTCCGGAAAGTACAACTATTTCTCCAGCCTGCACCTGGTCGATCTCTTTTAGACCTAAACCGGAATAACATTGTAGTTTAGATATTTTTAACGGAATCTCTTTTCCACCTTTATGAATACAAATCAGGCTGTTTTTTGAATCAGTTGAACCATTTATTACTTTACCTATTGCCAAGCGTCCAAGATAATCGGAGTAGCTCAGATCAGAAACCAGCATCTGGAATGGTTCCCCTTTCTTAAACAATGGCCCGGGAATTTCCTGGACAATTTTATCAAGCAGGATGTGGAGATTTTCTCCAGGTTTATCAAGTGATTCCTGGGCAATACCATCCCTCCCAATTGCATAAAGTACTTCAAAATCCATCTGATCATCATTTGCATCAAGATCAATAAGTAAGCTGTATACTTCATCCAGAACCGCCAGAGGTCTGGCATCGTGGCGGTCAATTTTATTTATAACAACCAGAACTTTAACTCCTTTTTTAAGAGCTTTATCCAGTACGAATCTTGTCTGGGGAAGAGGTCCTTCAGATGCATCTACCAGAAGAATAGCTCCGTCAACCATGGAAAGTGCCCTTTCAACTTCACCTCCGAAGTCTGAGTGTCCGGGAGTATCTATCACATTTATCTTTTTACCCTTCCAGGTAATGGAACAGTTTTTTGTAGCAATTGTAATTCCACGTTCTCTTTCAAGATCCATGGAATCCATTACTCTGTCATCAGTCTTCTGACCCTGTCTGAAAAGACCACTCTGCTTAAACATCGCATCTACAAGGGTCGTTTTTCCATGATCAACATGTGCTATTATTGCTATATTTCTAATATCGTTATTTTCAATTTTGTGCATACTTTACCTACTATAAATTACGGATTTCCCTAAGCTATCATCACTTGATTCTTTATGCAATAAAGCAGTTACGGTTTTACCGGAAAGAAACTGAAAATATAGAGAAAAGAAGAGTATTCAAAATATATATGACGCTGCAACAAATTATAGTATATAATTTACCAGAACTAAAACCACCACCTTTGGAGGGGGCGGTTGATTCTGAATTCAGGGGGATAGCATGAAGAGCTATAGAAAAGAACTTTGGTTTAACACCAGGAAACGTTATGAGCTTGTTCATATTTCACGTGAGATATCAGAAGCAGTCAGTGCAAGCGGTATTAAAGAGGGGTTGTGTCTCGTAAATGCAATGCATATTACGGCAAGTGTATTTATTAATGACAATGAATCAGGACTCCATAGTGATTATCTTGAATGGCTTGAAAAACTGGCACCATACAGCAGAGCCGGATACAGACATAACGTGGGAGAAGACAATGGAGACGCCCATTTAAAAAGACAGATAATGGGTAGAGAAGTTGTAATTGCTGTAACAGAAGGTCGTCTCGATCTCGGCCCCTGGGAGGCTGTCTTCTACGGTGAATTTGACGGTAAGCGAAGAAAACGGGTATTGATTAAAATTATTGGTGAGTGAGAGTAGTAGCAGTGGCAAGGCATGCCTTGCCACTGCTACTCCGGTTTAAAAATGTCGATGAATTTTTCAAAATCAATATGTTTCTCAAACATTTCTCTTATTTCTGTAACTTTGGTTTCGTCAAATATCTGGAGTTTTGTGTTTGCATATCCGTCGAGCAGAATTTCTTCAGCACCTGCGGTATCCTCTTCCACTACAAACGTCGGGATTCCTACGTCCAGGATCATCTCCTCGATCTCTTTGGACAGGGTATACATTCTTGCGGAAGTCAGTACCAGGCCTCCCAGACGTCCCTTCATCTTTGCAGCATATTTTAAAATTCGTGAACGTCTGTTTCGGGACATAATAGCAATAAGAACAATATCTCCGGGATCAATCAGTTCATCAAGATCCATAACTTCAGAAACAAGGGATAGAATCTTTATATTGTTTACCGGTTTTTTCCACAGAAAGTCTGAGGTATTTCCAATTGTTTTATGATTTTTAAACTTTTTTCTGAGAACATTCATTGATGGATGTAAAATTGTCTTTATTTTAGGCAGATAACCTAATATTCCTATGGGAAGATCGGGCTGGCTGCGAAATCGTCTGTTGATCAACTCTTCAGTAATATATTTCTTCATTGTTGGTATCTTATCTTCAATTAGTTTATTGAAAATAATACCTCTTAGTCTGGATCCCTTATGACGAAAATAGGATAGATCAATCTCCATTCTGTCAATAGCTCTGCCTATACCTCCCCCGGAAATATATATTATATCTGCACCCATCATATTACTTACTACTGCATTGGAGAGTCCCACAATAGAACCCACTCCCGGATGTCCTGTACCCTCAACTATTATATATTTTTTATTTTTCAAAAAGCTCATAGCGTGATCTATTTTTTCTGACAGAGCTCTTGTTAGCTCCTCCTGATTGTCTGAATCTAGGTAGTTCCGGGTATAGTTTGAAGGAAATTGTACTGGAGAAATAATTTTTAAATCCAGTGAGGGTATTTTACTGAATTTATCAATCAGCTGGGCATCCTTGTCGATAGTAGTCCCGTCATCGAGTCTTACAACCTGTTGTCCAACAGGCTTTATATATCCTAATTCTTCACTGGAATATAATTTGTTCAGAAGGGAAAGCAATCCTATACTGGTGGTTGTTTTTCCGGAATGTTCTTTCGAGCCCGATATGTAGATTACAACAGGTTTCATAATCACTCCATTACAGATTTTTTAAGATTTTAATTCTAATTAAGTCATTATTCAAGGCAGAGTAATATAAAAATAGTTAAGAGCTGGTTATGAAATAATAATTCACGAAATGGTGGATGTGTATTGACCTATTTTTGTCTGTTATATTCTCTATTCTATAAATTTAATATAGAATAATTTTAAAATATAAATCAATGAGTGTTGTGTATTGATAAAAATTAACAATAAGATAATTATAAACACAACAGGATGGCAGGACGATACAATAGATGTTGATTGCAGGACAAAGCAAATACAGGAAAAAAACTATTTAAAAATAATATCCTTATTCATTTATCAGGCAGGATTGTTTAAATCATCTTCCATCTTGACAACCCCTTCTAAGTATGAACAATATACACGTTATTTTAGGCAGCTTTTGAAATAGATAAACAGAGTTATACAGAGGCGTCTCTTATTCTATGTGAGAACAAGGCAGGATAAAATTGATTAGTGCGAATAATATAACCCTTTCATTCGGAGAGAGAGTACTTTTTAAAGATGTTAATATAAAATTTACACCTGGAAACTGTTATGGTGTAATAGGTGCTAATGGTGCAGGTAAATCAACCTTTATGAATATCCTTTCCGGAGAGCTTGAACAGGATGCCGGTGAGATAATTATAACTTCTGGTGAAAGACTTGCAGTTCTTAGACAGGATCACTTTGCTTTTGACGATTTTACAGTTATTAATGCAGTAATTGTAGGGTACAAAAAGCTTTTTGATATAATGATGGAACGGGAAGCTGTATACGCAAAAGAAGATTTTACTGAAGAGGATGGTATCAAAGCAGCTGAACTCGAAAGTGATTTTGCTGAGTTGAATGGATGGGAATCTGAATCTGAGGCTTCCCAGCTGCTTGCAGGGCTTGGAATAAAAGAGGTTCTTCACAATAAAAAAATGAAGGATCTTGATGGTGGTCAGAAAGTACGAGTTTTACTTGCTCAGGCTCTGTTTGGTAATCCTGATATTCTTCTTCTTGATGAGCCGACAAACCATCTTGACCTCGAGTCCATAACATGGTTGGAGGACTTCCTCTATAAGTTTAATAATACTGTTATTGTTGTTTCTCATGACCGTCACTTTCTTAATAAAGTATGTACCCATGTAGCAGATATAGATTTCGGTAAGATCCAGCTTTTTGTTGGTAATTATGATTTCTGGTATATGTCAAGCCAATTAGCCAATAGGCAGAACAAGGATGACAAAAAGAAGAGGGAGGATAAAGTTGCAGAACTAAAGACATTTATCCAGCGTTTTAGTGCTAATGCTTCAAAATCAAAACAGGCAACAAGCCGTAAAAAGCTTATTGATAAGCTTACGATCGATGATATTAAGCCCAGTTCAAGACGTTTTCCCTATATAAATTTTAAACCTGAAAGGGAGTGTGGTAAGAATATCCTGGAAGTAAACTCAATTACTCACTCAATTGAGGGCGAAGTTGTCCTGAGGGATTTCTCCCTTCATGTAAACAGGGGTGATAAAATTGCATTTGTAGGTCCCGATCATCTCGCGAAAACTGTTCTTTTTCAGATACTTTCCGGAGAGATTGAACCGGATGAAGGCAGTTATGAGTGGGGTGTTACTATTCAAAGTTCCTATTATCCCAAAGACAATACCCGTTATTTTGATAATGACTATAGCCTGACAGAATGGCTGGGGCAGTATGCCGCTGAACCGGATGAAACCTATATAAGGAGTTTTCTTGGTCGTATGCTGTTTTCAGGAGAAGATGGTTTAAAGAGTGCCAGAGTCCTTTCCGGAGGAGAAAAGGTTCGCTGTATGATGGCCAAAATTATGCAGGAGGGTGCGAATATCCTTATTTTTGATGAACCTACCAATCATCTGGATCTAGAGGCGATTACAGCACTTAATGACGGTCTTATTGATTTTAGTGAGTCAATACTTATGACAAGTCATGATCACCAGTTTATTGATACAATTGCAAATCGAATTATTGAATTTACTCCTAAGGGTATTATTGATAAGTATATGAGGTTTGATGATTATCTTAACAGTGATGATGTCAGAGAGCTAAGGGACAGTATGTATAAAAACCATAACCATCACAGATTGATCATATAGAAACAAAGGGTAGGGGTCTCTCAGTTACGAATCACTGACTCTCTGTTATTATATAAACGAATATGATAACCTGTTCTCTATTGATGAAGCTGATAAAAACAATTTGTATTTTTATTATATCTCTTTTATTTGTCACCGGTCTGTTCGCTTCTGAAACACCAGAAATTCTTTGGAGATATGCAACCGGGGGGCGTATTGTCACACCCCCTGTCGAAGGCAGGGACGGAACCTTGTATTTTTGTTCTGAGGATAGATATCTCTATGCAGTGTCCAGAGATGGTACACTTAAATGGCGGAGCAATCTTCGGGACAGAATAACGGATACCCTTGCAATCGGCCCGGATGATACTCTCTATACAGGAAGCCGGAGGGGTTTTCTTATTGCTGTAAATAAGCATGGAAACCAGATATGGAAACTAAAACTGAAAGGGGAACCTTTCGGAAGTCCTGCTATTGATTCTGAGGGAACACTCTTTCTGGTGACCAATGAGGGCTGGCTCTACTCTGTCAGTCATACCGGATTTATTCACTGGGAAACCAAACTTCCCTATTCTCCGGTTTTGGGCCCTGTACTCGGGAAAGATCTCTATATTAGTCTTAACAATCGACGTATATACAGTTACGGTAAAAATGGTGAAAACAGATGGGTATTTCTGTTGTCAGGACAGGCTGCTTCTATTGCATTATCTGAAAGTTCAATCTATGTCGGAACAGATTATTCCACTCTTGTTGCAATAGATTATAAGGGTCAGAAGCTATGGACCAGGTCGTTTGGGAATAGAGTCAACTCTGTCATTGTACTCTCTCCCGATAGAATCATGGCTGCCAATGGTTTAACTGTAAGTCTTCTCGATGATTCAGGAAACATTATATGGAATAGGATGGGTACTGGGACAATAACCGATCTTGCAGCATTATCTGATATATCGGTAATGATAAACTCAGCTGGATCACTGTTTTGGACAAATATGGACGGAATCTCTCTGGGTGAAGTTGACGGAGGTGTGCCGGAAAGTGAATTCCTCCTTGGTAATGACGGTTCTGTTTATGTCGGAAGCAGGGACTGGCTGTTCTACAAGTATGGATTTAAAGGGTTGGTTTTTTCAGATTATAATGATTATCTATGGCCGTCATTTAGAAATAAATCAGAGAATAATGCTCTCTTAACCAATGAAGACTGGGACTCGGAAGAAAATGATTATTACAAAAATAACGATTATCTCTATCTAATGGAACTGGCAGAGAGCTCCAGGAAAGAGAATTTACAATTGGTTCTTGATGAGATAGGATCGAGAGTGTTTTCCAGAGCTTACGATAAAGGGAAAGTCTTTTTTAGATCTATTCTTGAGTTTATTGCATCTGATGGTATTAAAAGGCCTCTCTACCAGGATGGAATTCTAATCAATAATTTTCCTGTTATAAGATCCAGAGCTGTTGAACTACTCGGAATAACAGGAAATCTGGATACAGTAAAGTTTTTATCTAGTCTTCTGGTATATGAATGGGATGGTTATGTCCTCAATACCATTGTTAAATCCCTGGGGTATCTTCAGAGTGATTATAATATGGAAATATCGGGTTCCCTTGTTGAATTCTACGAAAAGAATAGATCGTCTATGGATGAGCAGGCATTAGGGCAGTTTTTAATTACAGTTCAAAAGTTATTTACTTATTCAGGGGAGATAAACAGAAGGTTACTTAGTCTTGTGGTCACCATTCTTTTAGATTCCAATTCGAAGGTGGTTAAGGAACTGGCTCTGGATACAATTCAGTCTGTACAGGGGCAATAAAATCAAAAAAGTAGGTGAATTATTATCCAAAGAGTTCTATACTTTCGGTAAGGCTGCTCGCCTATGCAACCAGAGGCTGGTCGCCAACAAGTTGGCTGCTCGCCTATGCAACCAAAGGAAGGAAGAATCATGAATAAGATAACCGCACTGTTGATATTCCTCCTGGCAGGTGTGACAATATTTGGTCAGGAAGTTGTAAAAGATGAACTTTTTAAAGTAAACAGGGATTCTGTTGAATTTATTAATTATGAGGGTCCTCATACAAAATTTGAAACTGCTGATGAAATACGCGGAATTGGTGTTTTTTTGGGGAAAAAAAGAGAACT